>JAYSSX010000275.1:0-3105 GCA_043720315.1 Pseudobdellovibrionaceae bacterium
CCTTGGAGTTCCTTTAACTGATCATCTAATTTTTTCTTTTCATCTGAACTCAACTCAGAAGCCGTTGCCGTGGCACCGGTACTTTGGGTCTTCATTTGCTCGATTAAGGTTTGCTTCTCTTCCAAAGAGACTTTTAGATTTTGAATTTCGGCCGCCAATTTACTTTGTTCTTCCGATCCCATACCACTTCCGGAAACAAAGTTGGCTTTTTCTAACAATTTTTTTAAAGTTTCTTCCAGCTGTCCCATATTTGCACTTGGATTTTCTTCGTTTTCTTTTGCGCCCCAGAAATACCGAAACGCCAAAAAAAGAACGGTAAAAAGTATCAATCCAATTAACATTTCAATCAGCATTACGTTATGACTGATTACATAATTTATAGCGGACTCTAAGCTCATGAAATTATTGTCCTTTGATAGACAATCCACGTCAAGAACTTGCAAAAAAGTCCATGACTAGACCAAAGAAGGTGTCCATACTGCGGATTATATGGATCAATACGATTTAGTAATCAAAAACATAAAAACCCTTTCTGCAGATGTAAATATTTTTGTGAAACACGGAAAAATAACAAAAATTTCTTCACATCTTCCTAACTATAATGCAAAAAAAACGATCGAGGGGTCTGGTCTAGTTGCTCTTTCTGGCATCATTGATTCCCAAGTTCATTTTCGCGAACCGGGTTTAACACACAAAGAAGATCTCGAATCTGGAACCAAAGGTGCCATTTTAGGTGGCGTAACCAGCGTTTTCGAAATGCCAAATACTATTCCGGCGACAACAACCCAAATTGCCTTTGATGACAAAATGAAACGGGCTAAGGGACGTGCTTGGTGTAATTATGCATTTTACTTTGGAGGTTCCCCAGACAATGTCAGCGAACTGCCATACTTGGAAAAATCGCCATCTTGTCCTGGGGTAAAAGTTTTTATGGGCTCGTCGACCGGAACCTTATTGGTTGAAGACGATGCAACCTTAGAAAAAATTTTACAGAATACTAAAAAGCGAATTATCGTCCACTGCGAAGATGAATATCGCTTGCGCGAAAGAAAACACATTGCCATAGATTCCAAAGATGTACGCAATCATCATGTATGGCGAGATGCTCAAACTGCTTTTATGGCGACGCAAAGACTTTTAAAAATTGCCAAAAAATATAATCATCCCGTTCACGTTTTACATGTCACTACCGCTGAAGAAATGGAACTTCTCAAAGGTTACAAAGATATTGCCACCGTTGAAGTTCTTCCCCAACATTTAACTTTGTTTGCCCCGGATTGCTACGAAAGATTAAAGGCGTTTGCCCAGCAAAATCCTCCTATCCGTGAAAAAAAGCACCAAGATGCTTTGTGGAAAGCCATTCATGCAGGAGTCGTCGATGTGATTGGCTCAGATCATGCCCCACATACAATTGAGGAAAAAAGTCAGGAATATCCGCTGACGCCTTCAGGAATGCCGGGAGTGCAAACGATGCTACCTATTATGCTGCATCATCATTCTCAAGGAAGAATTACCCTGGAAAAAATCCAACAGATGATGAGTTTTAATCCTGCCAAAATATTTAATCTTAAAAATAAAGGCCAACTGGCTGAAGGGTTTGACGCCGATATTACAATTGTAGATCTCAAAAAGACTTTTGAAATTAAGAATTCAGATATGGCGACGAAAAGTGGTTGGACTCCCTATAATGGGATGAAGATCACTGGTCGACCGATCATAACTATCATTGGTGGAAATATCGTTATGCGAGAGGGTGAAGTTCTTGGAACCCCAATGGGAAGTCCGTGCCAGTTTCAAATGTAAAACCAGCATCAAAATGGTCATTGCTTTTCGCTGGCCTTCTCCCTTTAATCGCATTCTCGTTTATTGAAGAAAAATATGGTCCCATTTGGGGAACCGTCGCAGGGATGGTTTTTGGCGTTGGTGAAATTATTTATGAAAAAGTAAAATTCAAAAAAGTTTCGGGAATTACTTGGCTAGGTAATCTTCTTATACTGTTTTTAGGCGGAATTAGCATTTTCACCGCTGATGGTGTCTGGTTTAAATTACAACCCGCCATTTTTGAGTTATTCTTTGCCTTATTTTTATGGGGATCTGTCCTATTGAAGAAAAATTTTCTTTGGGAAATGCTTAAAAAACAAGGATTCCCAACCGACAGACCAGAATTAATTCGCAAGGTAGACGGTCTCACAATACGTTTAGGGGTGTTTTTTTTAATTCATTGTGTGATTGCCACTTACGCGGCTTTTTACTGGTCTACATCGGCATGGGTCATGTTAAAAGGAGTAGGCCTCACGGTTTCCATGATGGGCTATATGCTGGTTGAGTTCTATTTTTTACGACAGTATTTTATTCTTGCTCGCAAGAATCCATCGGATCATGATTCGCAAGGTCCACAATAGCTGCACGCAGCTTATCTATGTCGTTATCATCAGACTTACAAAAACTGACGTATTTTGACTGACAATAACCGGTGCTGATTTCATATTGAGACTGCGAGCTGATTAATGAAATCAATGGATAAGCATAACCTTGGCAGTTCACCACATCAGGATTATTTTGGGTCAAATCCACTTCGCACACTTTAGCTTGATTGAGAACTTTTTTAATTCCAGTAAATATTTGCTGTTTTAGCATACAAACTTTTTCATCTACCTGGTTGACGCTTTTATGTAAAGTACCGTCATTTAAAATGTAATATTCAACCTCTGATCCTGAAGCAGTACTTAGCTCAATAGAATCGCGATTATATACCCTTATTTTTTCGAATTGATTGGCGGCAACAATGATTTTTTCATTGGCAGAATCAACCTTTTCCGAATTATTATTCTGTAGCTGCGCCATAGGAACTTTTGCACAGTTCTGAAAGGCTAGCATATTCAGGGTGATCAAAGAAATGACAATAAATTGCATTTTGTTTCGCATAAATTCCTCATTACGTTCTTCCTAGTAATAATGCAACCTGTGCCAATCCTGACCTGGACTTTAAACCATCTACCTTTCTTACAAATCATCAATAAAAGCGACGAATTTATCGTATAAAAGCCCACTTTGTCGGGCAATTTCGAGGACGTGTTTTTTCTGATTTTCTTGTTTCCACAAAAA
>JAYSSX010000276.1:0-2967 GCA_043720315.1 Pseudobdellovibrionaceae bacterium
GGTAAAAAAGAAGTTCACTACCCTTATATTACCTGGGGATTGATTTTAATGATGTATCCCTATTTCGTAACTGGCCCGGTAAAGACTTGGGGCCTGGGATTTGTTTTTTGCACTGTCGTTTATTTTATGCGACCCGCCTAATTTTTAATCAATTAAAATAAGCCAACCACTTTTCCGTCTTCGGAAATATCGATTCTTTCTGCTGAAGGAATTTTTGGCAGTCCCGGCATAGTCATAATATCGCCACAAATCACCACCACAAATTCGGCACCAGCGGACAGCCTAACCTCGCGAATATCCAAAACATGTCCTGTGGGAGCGCCTTTTAATAAAGGATTAGTGGAAAAAGAATACTGGGTCTTTGCGATGCAAATCGGAAAGTGTCCATGCCCTGCATCTTGATAGGCCTGTAGCTGTTTTTTTATTTTCGGAGAAGCCAGCACTTCAGAAGCACCATAAATTTTGGTCGCAACTGAAGTTATTTTTTGCATCAGACTCTCATTATCGCCGTACACGGTGGTCAGGTCTTTCTTTTTAGTTTTTTCCGTTTGTTCAATGGTATGAACCACTTCTTTGGCTAAATCAGCTGCGCCCTTTCCACCAAGTGCCCAATGTTTAGCGATAACTACTTTTATTCCCATTTGTTTCAATCGATTAAACAACCAATTCACTTCAGCCTCGGTGTCCGAAACAAAATGATTGATAGCAACCACACAGGGAAGTTCGTAAACTTTTGTAATATTTAACAAATGCTTTTCAACGTTTTTAAACCCCAATTCCAAAGCCGCCAAATCTTCGGCCTGCAAATTTTTAACTTCCACGCTCCCATGAAACTTAATTGCGCGAATCGTTGCAACTAGTACAACTAGGTCGGGATTTAATCCAGCCTTACGGCATTTGATATCAATAAACTTTTCAGCGCCCAAATCAGCTCCAAAACCAGCTTCGGTCACGACATAGTCGGCCAACTTCAAACCTAACTTTGTCGCAATCACGGAATTGCATCCATGGGCAATATTTGCAAAAGGCCCACCATGTAAAATTGCTGGATTGTTTTCTAAAGTTTGAACCAGATTTGGCTTAATAGCTTCCTTCATCAAAACCGCCATTGCACCATGGGCTGATAATTGTTGGGCTGTGATCGACCTACCATCACGTGAGTATCCACAAACAATATTTCCTAAACGAGTTTTCAAATCGGACAAGTTTTGCGATAAACATAAAATAGCCATTACTTCTGACGCCACTACAATATCAAATCCATCCTGGCGAGGCACTCCATTGGAGACTCCGCCCATACAAGTCACAATTTCTCTTAATGCGCGGTCATTCATATCTAGCACCCGTTTCCAGGTAATTCGTCGCACATCAAAGTCTAAGTGATTTCCGTGATGAATATGATTGTCGATCATAGCCGCTAGCAGATTATTGGCCAGCTGGATCGCATTAAAGTCGCCCGTAAAATGCAAATTGATGTCTTCCATGGGAATTACCTGGGCATATCCACCACCGGCAGCTCCCCCTTTCATACCAAAAACCGGCCCTAAAGAAGGCTCGCGTAAACAGATGACTGCCTTTTTTCCAATGTGATTTAAAGCGTCACCCAAACCCACTGTGGTTGTGGTTTTACCTTCGCCGGCCGGCGTAGGACTGATGGCCGTGACTAAAATTAATTTTCCATTTTTATTTTTTTCAAATTTAGAAAAAACGTCTAACGAAATTTTTGCTTTAAAGTGTCCAAAAGGATCCAGATCATCTACGTGAATTCCCAAACGTTCCGTACCTATTTGATTAATTTTTTTTGGGGTCGCTTTTTGTGCAATTTCAATATCAGACAGGTGCATAAGTTCCTTTATAAAAGGAGTATACTTATTTATAAAGATTCGATGGTCACTAAAATTCCACTGGACCGAAAGGCTAACAAGCTGTTTAATAAGGCCTTTGCTGGAGGCACTATGGTAAAAATTAACTCGATCTATCAAGGTCGCAAGCATTGCTTATCTATTCATCAACCATCTCAATCGCAATTAGAAACCGATGCTCCTAAGGACAATCAAGGTTTAGGCGAAAAATTTTCTCCTACCGATTTAGTCGCGACTGCCCTTGGAACCTGCGTTCTAACTACAATGGCTATGGTTGCTGAACGTGACGGTATTGAATTAACTGGAGCCACTTATGAAGTTGAAAAGGAAATGACAACGAGTCCACGGAAGATTGGCAGTCTAAAGTCAGTCATTCATATGCCGAAGTCTTTACCTGAAGAGTATCGTAAAAAAATGCAAAATACGGCTGAGGCCTGTCCGGTGAAAAAATCATTGCATCCTGATGTGTTGATTCCGTTGGAATTTATCTATGATCTCTAACCGCCTTTGGCGGTATGATCTCTAACTGCCTTTGGCGGTATGATCTCTAACTGCCTTTGGCGGTATGAATTGTAACTGCGAATTAGGTTATGGGAAGCCCCAGCAGGGACATGATTTTTAAAGCATTGGTCGACGAACACGGGCCAGCCTGAATAAGGTAATTGAAAGTCATTTTTTCATCAACCACCTGATCACTAAAGTGCCGGTTATCAATGTCTTTAAATTTTTCAGCCAACTGAGTCAGTTCTAAATCATGGGTCGTCACAAAACCTGTACTTTGGGTGCCGATGAGTTCCTTGATTAAGGATTGGCTACCAATCAAACGCTCACGGTTATTAGTGCCTTTGAAAATTTCATCAACTAAAAAAAGAACTCGTTTTTCCCTGGCTACCTGTAATATATCTTTCAATCGAACAACTTCCGAATAAAAATAGGAAAATCCTTCGGCTAAGGAATCGCTGACTTGCAGGCAGGTCATAACTGGCGAATTAATCGTCGTGAATTTATCTGCATAAACGGCAGCACCCATTAAACTTAATACCTGATTCACTCCGAACATTCGCAAAAACGTCGATTTACCTGACATATTAGATCCGGTAATTAA
>JAYSSX010000277.1:0-4712 GCA_043720315.1 Pseudobdellovibrionaceae bacterium
ATGAGTTCTTCAAAAAAAAATAAAAAAGACGGAAGCACTAAAAAAACTTCGATTAAAAAGACATCAGCAAAAGTGACTTATTTGCCGGAAGATCCACAGAATCAAAAGCTGTACGGTGAACTCGCTATTGAGAATGCAGAATTAGAAAGATTTGAAAATAGGACAACAGTACGTCGATATACAATCGATTTTAGCTGCCCGGAGTTTACCTGTTTGTGTCCTCGAAGTGGATTTCCTGATTTCGCAACGATTAAAATTTCCTATATTCCGGACCGTTATTGCGTGGAACTGAAATCTTTGAAAATGTATATCAACAGTTTTAGAAATAAAAAAGTATTTCACGAAGACGTAACCAATGGAATTATTCAGGATATGATTGATTTGTTGGATCCGCATGAAATTACCGTTATCGGTGACTTTACGGTGCGAGGAAATATTCACACCGTAGTCACTGCCAAACATAAAAAATAATTAGCGACCCGATGGATCTGGCATGCTTCCAGTTACAGTTTGATCGGTTAGTCCGTCACACCGCATGATTCCGCTCGCCATTTTCTGGTCTAATTTTTCGTCGCCCACGGGACCGTCAAAAAGACGCTTATCTAAAGAATGAATAAATTCTTCGGTGGGTCGCTGTTGAACGTGTTCATTGGCTAAATTATTCAAATAGAAAAATACCAGATATAGATACTTTTCAGTCGCTAAACGCGCTAAACGTGCTTCGTGTTTTAAACAGCCCACTTTTTCGTCGTCAGTAACCGGATAGTTCGATCCTTTGCTGCATTGAATGGATTTTTCATTGGGCCAATTGGTTTTAGTCAGTTCAGCTTGTTGGTTATTTTGATTCCAAATAACATCGCGGCCATCCAATTGCCCGTGCAAACAAAGATCATTACTTTTTTGAAGTTGGAAATCAATCGCCTTGGACATTGAGTTCCCATAAAAACAAATATTTTTTAAGTTGTTATTATTTTCAACACTGTCACGTATGGAATGTGCTGTCGAAAATGAATCCTGAATAGTATGTGTTACGTGCCCAAGCAAAAATAACGATTTTTTCTTGTCTCCGGCTTGCCACAATTTAATCGCTTCAGAAGTTGCAAACTTGATATTTTCGCGGGCCCCAATACAAGTCGACTTTGAAGATGCAATAGTTAATGGGCCAATATAATTTCGTAAAAAGTGGGCCACTTGATTATTGGCGTCCTCGTATTTTTCAAAAGAAGGGTTTTTCCAGAATTCGCCTAAGTCCAATACTGTGGTTTGCTTGGGGAAATCAGTCGCAAAGTTACCGTGGATAAGCATATTTTTTGAAGAGTAACCAAACAAACCTTTAGGAGCAGGGTCGAGATCAGTAGTGATATCTTCAACATTAAAAATTGTGGTAAAACCAAAATTGGAAAACTGTCTTATTATATTGTTAAGTGCTTGCCGGGTGATTTCCTCGTGGCCACTGTATGCACTTGATACAAATGACATTTTAGGCGCAGTTTGAAATCCGCACAAAGTTAGACCAGCGATCCCTATAGCAATTAGATTGAGATAAACGTTCTTTTTCATATTAATCACCTTTCGTGATATCTTATATTTCAAGTTTGATACCATTAGGATGGCAATAAGACTAATTGGGTAGGAGCTAAGGTATTCGCCGTAACCAAATGAATTTTAATAGCTTTTCGTGCATCGGAAGCTCGAAATCCACGGCAAAGTCGGTCAATTCTAACTGTTTGAATTTGCTCCCTAAGCCGAGTTCTTTTAATAACTTCAATAGGTTTTTCTGGAACTGGTTTTGGTCCCATTTTTCATAGTTTGTAGAGAACAGTAACAATCCACCTTGATCTAAAAGGGCCAGGCAAGATGAAACTAGTGATTTGTAATCTTTATCGATTTTAAAGGTTTTTCCCTTATCATTTCTGGAAAACGAGGGTGGATCACAAACAATCAAATCAAATTTTTGGCCATGCTTCTCGCACTTTTTGAGGTAAAGCAAGGAGTCCATTTTAATAAAAGGATAACTGGGATTATCAGGATTTAGACCATTTTGTTTGAAATTTTCTTTGCCCCATTCTAAAAAAGTTTTACTGAGATCAACACTGGTCACCGTTTTTGCCTGTCCTAGAGCTGCCGCTAAACTAAACCCGCAAGTATAACTGAACAAATTAAGCAGCCTTTTGTTTTTAGAGTTTTTAAAAACGAAACTTCGATTGCAGCGTTGATCTAAAAACAGGCCGGGGCTGAGGCCCACTTTTGATTTAAAGACAAATTCCGCTTTATATTCTTGGAAGGATTCCGTCGCGGTCCAGGTATCGGGAATAGGAGTTGGAATATCCAGGTCCTTACTGTAATCACTGTGAATGATCTTAAGTTTGTTTTCGTTAGGATTAGTCCCTCTATCATTCATCGTTCGGACCAGAATTTTTTTACGCGAAAAGCGGCTCAAAAATTTGAGTCTTTCAGCATCCCGAAGAGACAAAGGTTTTTGTTCATAATCATAAATCCAAAGATATTCTCCGAATTGATCCATGCGAATTTTTTCTTCGAATTCGTGGTGCACCAGTCGCTGACATTGTTCAGGGTTGCTTAGGAACTGAAACAAACGCTCGCGACGATCCATGGACGCAAGAAATCGAATCAAATCTGGATCGCGAAATTGCCCGAGACGTTCGAAGAAAACGGGAGCCGAAGTTTGCCATAATGGGAGTTCCGGGAGTTTTAACTCGGCCGCATGTAAACATAGATGCGGAAACGAGGTTCCTCCGTATAAGGGGTCGCCTAGAATGTTTAAGCCAATATCTTTGGCGTGTAATCGAATTTGGTGGGCCTTACCCGATTTCGGAAAAGCGCTCCAGAGGCTGTAAAAAGGTGAGCGTTTAACTCTGCGAAATTCTGTTTCTGAGTTTGGGATTTCTTTAGGGTTACTAAAGTGTTTTTTCCCTTCTTGTACAATTAAAGAGCGATGTAAAAAATAATCTTCATTAACGTACTGATCCTTATCGGTTACAAAAAGATACTTTTTAAAAACCTCGTGATTTAGAAAAAAAGCGCTGTATTTTGCGGCAGCTTCTTTACTGGTTGCGAAAGCGATGCAGCCCGTAGTGGTTTGGTCTAAGCGATGAATCGCATATAAGGTTTGACCTAAAAACGCTTGCAAATATTCGATAAATCCCCACAGCTCGGGACTGGACTGATGAGTCGTCAAACCTGCCGGTTTGTCAGCAAAGATGAGATCACTGTGAATTCGGATTCGGGGATTCATTTCGCTAATATAGCGGTTGAAACAAAGCGTTGCCACCAAAAACAACGTGATTTGCCTGTTAGGCTAAGATAAATTTCGTTCTTTGATTGATTTCAAGCATGCGGCCGTAGCTCAGCTGGATAGAGTACTTGGCTTCGAACCAAGTTGTCGGGAGTTCGAATCTCTCCGGCCGCACCAATTTGAATTCGGTAAGAACCCCCGACAGGGTGCTTCGAGCCGATGTCAGATTTTCCTATTCCTGCACGACGATAAGACGAATCCATCCTTTTAAAATTTCAGCTTTTCTGGCCCTTGTAATTATAAATTGAGGGGATTTTGCGAATGCTGATCGTACAATTGATTCAAATTCATTTGTGAACGCTTACAACCACGCTTCCTAAATCTTCGTGTCTTTCAAATTTGGTGATACTGAATATTGTAGTTTCGGCGATATTTTTAAGTGCTTCTCTGGTTAAAAAAGCCTGGTGAGACGTAATCAGAACATTCGGAAAAGTTAAAAGCCTTGCTAACACGTCATCAGTAATTCCTACCTCTGAGAGGTCACTGAAAAAAATGCCTTCCTCTTCTTCATAAACATCAAGACAAGCACCTCCAATGAGGTGTTTCTTAAGCGCAGTGATGAGTGCGGCGGTATCAATGAGGCCCCCTCGACCGGTATTTATTATAACAGCATTGCTTTTCATTTTCTGAATGGCGTTGGCATCGATCAAATGTTTTGTTTCTTTAGTTAACGGCACGTGAAGCGAAATGATGTCACTTTGCTGAATTAGAAATGCGAGTGCTACAAACTCAGCGTTGATTTTTTGCACCCACGTAACATCAGCAATTTTATAATGCACCAAAAGTCGACAGCCAAATCCCGACATGATTTCAGCAAATACACGACCGATGCGCCCGGTTCCAATAACTCCGATTGTTTTCCCATGAATATCAAAGCCAATCAAACCATCAAGTGAAAAATTTAGTTCTCGGACGTGATCATGGGCGTGATGAATTTTTCGATTATGACAAAGTAAAAGGGCTAAAGCATATTCAGCCACCGCATAGGGAGAATATTCTGGCACACGTACTACCTTTAAACCAAGGCGATCTGCGGAATCCAAATCAACGTGATTGTACCTGGCTGACCGTAGCGCAATCAGTTTAACTCCCAGGCCTGCCAAAATGGAAAGGACCTTCTCATCCGCTTTGTCGTTGGCGAAGCAACAGACGCCTTCAAAACCTTTGGCAAGTTGTGCGGTTTGTTCGGAAAGCCGCACTTCCAAAAAAACAAATCATGCAATCCTTTGTTTGCCATTTCTAAGGCTTCGCGATCGAATTTGTGCGTATCAAAAATGGCAATTTTCATGATTTCAATATGGCCCCACTTTTAATTTTACACAAACTAACATACTCAAAATCCTTCTAGTGGCTCGCAATCTGTTTGGTGACCATTATGTGTGTAATAGCACAAAAA
>JAYSSX010000278.1:0-2336 GCA_043720315.1 Pseudobdellovibrionaceae bacterium
TTGTCGTGTCTCCAAGACCTTTTCGGCAGATTCTAATAACGGAAGTAGTTTTTCCAATTCGGTGTCGTAGTGCGGAAGTGCCTTTGGCCAACGAACAATTTTAATACTTTGAATTTTTGCGTGTGACTTAAAGATCTGAAGACGTTCTTTTAAAATAATTTCGACGACCTCTTGGTCGGTATGATTGATAAAGTTTTTGTTGGTCGCGCCGCCGATGATCCAAGTCTCGGAACGTAAGCCCTCGGGTTTATGAAAAATGTCAGAATTGATTAAAACTCCTAAAACATTCAGTTCTAGGTTTCGAGGAATAAGGCAGCCAAAACCATGGGTCAGATTTTTTTCTTCAGGGAAAAATACAGTTGCTGCAATGAGAGGAATCATTTCAATTTTACGTAGAAGTCGCGATAAAGTTTCAAACCGAGTTTCCAAAAATAGTGCTGCCGCATCGGCAGAAGTCGCAATGATCAGTGGACCTGGACTCTTTGACTGTAGAAGTTCCACTTCAGTAAGATTAAGCGTTGCGGAAAAATGAAGTTTTCCACCAAGAGAAACTACTTTATTTTCCAGCGCCTTCATTAAAGAACCCATTCCGTTTTTAAACCCTAAGACGCCCTTAAATTTTTCGCGGTTGGGATTAAACAACTGTGAAAGCAGTAACGAAGCGCTCAATCGCTGACCGTCTCCTGCGTAAATACCTTGCAGAGCGGTTTCTAATAGGTAATGTGAAGCAGCTGGTCCTAATACTCTGGTTCCCCATTGATTTAGAGTTTCATTGGACAGCGGACGAAGTTGTTTCTTTATTCGACAAGAAATAAAACAATAAATTAATACGATGGTTTCAAAAATTCCTAAAGGCCATTTATGAGGGCGACCACGAAAAATCCATCTTTTCTTAGAAACTTTTTTTGGCAAAATAAAGTCGACACCTAGATCATCGCAAAGTCTTTTTACCGCAATCGTTCGTGTAATAGAAGGCGCTGCCGATTCAGCAAAATCCGATCCCAAAGGTAAAGTTTGTATAAGTCCACCCACAGTGGAGTTCTTTTCATAAAGATGAACTTTAAATCCTTTTTGCAAAAGTCGAAAAGCTAATGTGAGGCCGGAAAAGCCGGCACCTACTATGTAGACAGTGGATTTCTTCATAATGATTTTGAAAACAAAGGACTCTGTTGTTTCTTTTCCTTTAAACGTTCATCAAAAAATGAACAAACGTTTCTGATAAAAGGCTTTCCTAGTTTAGTCAGTTTCAGTTTTCCATCTTTTATTTCGACCAGGTTATCTCTGATCATTTCGGCCAGTTCTGATTCTGCCAACTTCCGTTGTTCTTCAGATTCAAATGCGGTTTCGCCAAGAGTAATAAATTCTAATATCTGTTTTTGTCTTTTTTGATCTAAATCACTCAAAAGATGCCCCTTAGAAGTGGGGATTTGTGATTGATTGATTGAAATTTCATACTTTGGAAGCAGTTTTTCATTTTGATGAAAACTGTAAGGGGTTTGGGAAATGCCGCTAACTCCTAAAGCCAAAAGAAGATCAGACTTCTGGTTTGTATAACCCATAAAATTGCGATGTAGACTTTTGTTTTTCATGGCGATACTGAGATCTTCTTCAGGTTTTGCGAAGTGGTCCATTCCAATTTCTAAATAGCCGGCATTTAAAAAAATATCGCGTGCAATCTCGTACA
This sequence comes from Pseudobdellovibrionaceae bacterium, assembly GCA_043720315.1. Classification (GTDB taxonomy): domain Bacteria; phylum Bdellovibrionota; class Bdellovibrionia; order Bdellovibrionales; family Bdellovibrionaceae; genus JAYSSX01. The sequence goes on from JAYSSX010000278.1 coordinate 1,685, forward strand.
ACTCGCGTTTTTCTGATCCTGCTGGAAGATCCTCATCTTTAAATAGCCGCTGCGCTGGTTTAATCCAAGGAACCAAAGCAAAACTGTAAAGGGCGATTCGATCGGGTTGCAATAGCAAGGTCAGTTCGGCCGTCTTTTTCATGCTATCAATGGTTTGTTTAGCCAACCCATAGATCAAATCGAAATTAACAGATTCGAATCCTAGCTGTCGACTTTGATCAACTAAATCTTTGGTTATTTCAAACGGCTGAATTCGATTGATCAGTCTTTGTACCTCGTGTTCGAAATCTTGCACCCCCATGCTGATGCGATTAAATCCAAACTGACGAAGAACATTTAAGTGTTCTAGATTTGTACGGCGTGGATCTACCTCAATGGAAGCTTCAAATCTTTTTTCTTGAATTTTAATTTTTTCAAAAAGACCTTTAAATAAGTACCCAAGATTTTCGGCCGTTAAAAAGGTGGGAGTGCCACCACCCAAATGAATATGTTTAAGGGGTCTTTCCTTAAGTAAGGGTTCGTTCTCCAAATAAATGGCGAATTCCTTTAGTATACTTTTTACGTAATCTAATTCCAAACCGTGATTTTTGGTAATGACCGTATTACAGCCGCAAAAAGTACAAAGCGATTCGCAGAATGGAATATGTAAATA
>JAYSSX010000279.1:0-2842 GCA_043720315.1 Pseudobdellovibrionaceae bacterium
TCCTTAAGAAGAGTAGAGCCTAAAAATATTGGTGTCGTTTTACCTTTAACTGGGAAATACAATTCCATATCGCAGAAAACTTTGCGTGGAATCGAAATGGGTTTAGGGCTTTACGGCGCAAATCCAAGCCCCTACCGGCTTTCCGTGATCGACAGCGAAGGCAGTCCAGATCAAGCACGTAGAGGCGTTGAAAAAATGGTTAAAGAAGATCATGTCATCGCTGTAATCGGCAGCCTATTAAGTAAAACGGCAAATGCCGTTGCGGCCAAGACCTTGGACTTAGGTGTACCTAGCATCGCCTTATCGCAAAAGGCCGGTATTACAGAAGTAGGTTCGACTGTATTTAGAAATTCAATGACCAGCCAGATGCAAGTGCGTGAATTAGTCCGTACAGCTATGGAGGATCTTGGGTTAAAAAAATTCGCAGTGTTATACCCGAATGATCAATACGGAGTCGAGTTCGCTAACCTTTTCTGGGATGAAGTCCGAGCTCGAGGTGGGCAGGTTACTGCGATCCAAACCTATTCTGATAAAGAGACCGATTTTAAAGAACCGATTCAAAGGCTGGTAGGAACCTACTATATAGAAGCACGAGCCGATGAATATAAAATGCATTTGCAAGAGTGGGCTGAAGCACAAACAAAAAAGAGCGCACGTAATTCCCCGCCTGAAGACCTGTTACCCCCTATCGTAGACTTCGAAGCGATATTTATACCTGACAATGTAAAGGCAATGGGTCAGATATCGGCGATGCTTTCTTTTAATAATGTAAAATCAATTTATCTTTTAGGTACAAATATTTGGAACAGTCCTCAGTTGGCGAAAAGAGCTGGAGCGAATGCTTCCCAATTGGTATTTGTTGATAGTTTTATTTCTTCTGACCAAAAATTTATCCAGTCCGAATTTGTACGCGACTATAAAAGTCTGTTTAATGAAGAGCCGGGAATTTTTGAGATTCAAGGTTACGATTCAGCTTTAATGCTAAGACATTTGATCACAGCAGGTAACTCTAGCCGAGAAAGCTTGACCAAAGCCCTTAACAACCTCAAGGACCTTCCTGGTTCAGTAGGAAAATTAACCGTTAACGAAGATCGCGAGATCATTCGTCCAGTAATAGCCCTGTCCGTTAGTGGCGGAAATATTGTTCCCTTTAAAAAGTAAATTTTTTATAGTTTTGCCGTTAATTGGCTAAGCCCTAAAAATCACAAGATCTTTTAACCCAGTGCTTTGTACATAACGTCATATACCCAAGCATCAGCGTCATTGAAAATTTCATTGACGCTGAGTTGTTATAAAACAAATGCAGGAGGGGTCTATGCAACAGTTTGAAAAAGATTTTATCGTCGAGTGCAAAAAAAAATTATTATCTTTAAAAGCTGACCTCCTTAATTTAGCCAAAGCTCAACAGTTTGAGTTATCTACAATCAACAAGTCTTCGGGAGACGAAATTGATTTAACAGTCTCAGAAATCAATGAAAAAATGGTTTTAATTTCGCACGAAAGAACTCGCTTTCAACTCTTAGAGGTCGAGCTAGCTCTTGGTCGCATAGAAAAAGGTTTTTTTGGAGTTTGCGAAGAAACACAGGAGCCTATAGAGATACAGCGTTTGCGGGCGTTGCCGTTTACGCGATTGAGCATTGAAGGTGCAGAAATTCGCGAAATGTTAAAATTAAAAAACGCGTCGAAATAATTTGTGGATATCTCAATTGCAGGGCGCAAAAAAAGGAGCATATTGTTTCAGCATATGTTTTTTTTTAGTGACTCCCTCTCTGAAAACAATATGATCGCGCCATAAACGGTTTATATCATCAGAGAGGGGATATTCAGATGACTTCAACCGATCTACAAGAATTCAAACTTCATTTGTTAGAACAGAAGAGCGCCATTCTGAATAAGACCAATGAATTTTTAAATGAGCAGTCATTAGAAAAAAATCATATTCCTGACGAGTCAGAACTGATTTCTAGTGATCTTTCTAATAATGTTTCTATTCATCTGCACGAGCGTGATCGATTGACATTATTAGAAATTGAAAAAACTTTGGCAAAAGTTTCTACGGGAACTTATGGTCTATGCGAATCATGTGATTGTGACATAGAAGCCAAACGACTTAAGGCCAGACCTCTTGCCTCTTTGTGTATTGAATGCAAAGAAGAGCAAGAAGATCCACGCAATAAACTAAACTAATATCCAAGATTTCTCATAGGACGAGCCTGTTCTGACAAGGACGTTAGAAATTCCGGACCTGTTATTTTCATTTTTTCTTAAAGCCCCAAACATTTAAGTCCGAAGAATTCATTAAGCAACAACACCCAACCCGTAGCAAGCGGAGCAGCTTTATGAGTTTTGATGACAAAGTTCTAGATATACCAGCGACACTTCCTCTTTTGCCAGTTCGAGATATAGTCGTTTTCCCTTACATGGTTCTTCCATTGTTTGTAGGAAGAGACGCTTCGATCCGCTCAGTAGAAGAAGCCCTAGCAAAAAATCGACTTATCTTTTTGGCTTCACAAAAAGAGATGACGGAAGACAACCCAACTCCTGAAACCATTTATGAATTAGGAACCATCGCTATTATTCGACGTATGCGTCGCCTATCTGATGGAAGAGTAAAAATCCTTATTCAAGGTGTGGCTAAGGGTAGAATCAAAGATTACGCAAAAACGGCTCCTAGTTTTGAAGTAAATATAGAAAAAATTGAAGAAACTCCAATTGCATTGCCAAATGTCGAAGTTGAAGCTTTAATCCGTACCGCTAAAGAGCATATCGAAAAAATTATTGCTCTAGGTAAAGTATTAGCACCGGATATCCTACTAGTATTAGATGATGTCACTGATCCAGG
>JAYSSX010000280.1:0-2264 GCA_043720315.1 Pseudobdellovibrionaceae bacterium
AAAGCCCTTTTCGAAGGCAAACAACAGGCAGCCATTCATAACTTAACTAGCATTGACCCTTGGTATACTGACGATCCTAAGTACGTTGTTAAGTATTCTTATTCCAAAAGAGATGCTGGCAAGTTATTGGACGAAGCTGGTTGGAAGCTAAACGATAAAGACGGTTACCGTTACAAAGATGGCAAAAAATTATCTTTAGTATTTATGACTACCGCGGGGAACAAAACTCGTGAAACAGTTCAGACTTACTTACAAGGTCAATGGAAAGCCGTTGGTATTGACGTGCAAATCAAAAACGAACCAGCACGTGTATTCTTTGGTGATACCACTAAAAAAATGCGTTACGGCGCAATGGCGATGTATGCATGGACTTCTTCTCCAGAAAGCAATCCAAAACCTCAGTTCCATTCTAGCCAAATCCCGACTTCAGCAAACGGTTTTTCTGGCCAAAACTACACGGGTTGGAAAAATGCTAAAGTTGATGAGTTAATGGAAAAATTAGAAGGCGAATTTGATGCTGCAAAAAGAAAAGCAATGGTTGGCGAAATTACTAAATATTACACAGACGAAGTTCCTGTAATTCCTTTGTACTACCGTGCTGACATCGCAGTTCCACCAACAGCGCTTAAAAACTTCAAACTTCCTGGTCATCAATTTTCTGAAACCAACGAAGTTGAATCTTGGGATATTAAATAATTTCTTATTTTTGAATGAGGGCCACAGATTTTGTGGTCCTTAAACTGAGGATCGGCTGCAGGCATGCGGCCCATTTTAAGGAGAGTCAGTGACAACTTTTATCATTCGGCGTTTGATTCAGACCCTAATCGTTATCGCCCTGCTATCGTATTTTTGTTACATCTTAATGACATTAATGCCAGGCGATCCGGTAGAACTGATGATCCAATCAAACCCTAAAATCACTTCAGCCGATATTGAACGATTGAGAACTCTTTATGGGCTAGATCAGCCAGGTTATGTTCGCTATTTTAACTGGGTATCTACTATATTACATGGAGACCTAGGATATTCTCGCACTTACCGTATTCCCGTTTCAGAAATTATGGGTCCAAAACTTTGGAATACTTTTATTCTGTCAACGGCCTCATTAGTCTTGGCCCTATTAATCGCGGTTCCAGTCGGAGTTTTTTCGGCATTACGCCCGAACTCTAAAACCGACTATTTCATCAATTTTTTTTCGTTTGCCGGAATTTCAGTGCCCTCCTTTTGGTTGGCGTTAATGTTAATTATTATCTTTTCTGTTTGGCTTAAAGTTCTACCCGCAGGAGGCACTTACACCATTGGCGAAGAGTACTCTTCTTGGACAGCAGAAGTTTTAGATCGGGCTAAATTTTTGATTTTACCAACTTGTTCTTTGGCCTATTTGCAGATTGGACGTTTTGTGCGTTTCACTCGTTCTGCAATGTTAGAAGCTATGAGAAATGATTATATACGTACTGCCAAAGCCAAGGGTATGTCTTACTACACCGTCATTTGGAAACATGGTTTTAGGAATGCGCTGATCCCACTAATTACCATTTTAACTTTGAGTTTTTCGGGTTTGTTCTCGGGAGCCTTAATTACTGAGAGTGTTTTTGCTTATCAGGGTGCTGGTAAATTAGTTTACGATTCAATTATTGCCAACGACTTCAACGTAGCCATGGTTTCATTTATTATCTCGGTAACGATGGTTCTTATTATGAATTTGTTAGCCGACATTCTTTACGGCGTTGTTGATCCTCGAATTTCTTATAAATAACTTTAGGTGAATATGATTACAGAAAAAGAAAAAGCCGACCAAAAAGAAAAACATCTCCTTGAAGAGAAATTACGTGCGACTTCTAAGGCCGACGCGATTCAAGCTGAAAAAATAAAATCTTTTGAACAAGTCATGCCGATGTGGAAAATCGTTTTAAGTCAGTTCTTTGACCACAAAATGGCTGTCATTGGTTTAGTGATTATTACTTTTTTTATTTTCGTAGCACTGTTAGCACCCGTAATCAGTTCGGTTTCAGGGATTGATCCCGAGACTCAAAATCCTTTGAATCGTTATAAACCACCTATGTCTGTTGTTTATGCTTCAAACGATCAACGCGAAGATGCAATCACAAAATTAATGCGTGATAACCCTGAGGCTGCGCATGAACTGCAAGCCGAAATTGTTTCTAAAAATTTAATCACAGTTGAAAATCCTGATGATGCCCTATTCGAGTTGGTAAAAAAAGAGCCTGAAGAAGTCAAATCCATCCTGACTCAACTTCAAACTC
>JAYSSX010000281.1:0-3245 GCA_043720315.1 Pseudobdellovibrionaceae bacterium
ACTGATGGATTAAATCGAGATCAGTTAAGAACAGAACTCGATTTGCATTGTCAGATTTTCTGCTACCAGTCGAAGCTGAAGTAATCACAATGAATGGGAATTCTCCAATAAACACATCACATATCCGGAGTGATGCTACATCCTCAGCCCGTAAAGGAAGATGACTCATTAACTTAAGCATTAGTGCGGCTAGCTTCTGATATTCACTTAAGTTTATATCTTTAATAATGAGATTGATGGCAAGTTCAATTTCAGCCGGTGATGGATAATCAACATATGTGCGAGAGGATCTTGCCTCATCCTTCTTTAGTGATTTAATTTCAGGTTGTTTGAACAATCTTAATAAATAATTAACAGATGAAACATTCCGCTCTTCTCGATGATTTGAGATAAACTCTTTCGAAACCTCTAACCAATCAATCGTACTTAATTCTTCCATATCATCAAGTTCAGAACAGATATTTTGGACAAGTGGTTTTACAACATAAAAGTGTGTTCGCACCGAACTGGGCGATTTTATTTTTGGGCATTTTGCGCTCAAAAACCATGCATACTGAGCCATGACGTTGTCAGCCAGCGAAAAGAAAGTTCCAATTAGCCCATCCAAAACAGAAGTAAGTTTTTTCATTCGCAGCACATTGCTATCGAAGTTACTTTGCTTATCACATGTCTGATTAAGCGCATCGATAAGATATCGATTTGACCTTATTCTTCTAGCATGTTGCTTAAAATTGCCAAGATCAGAGAGTCGCTCCCTCATCTGAAGGTGATGTCTCAATAGCGTCTCCGGTCTCTGCGTTCTAGCATGCTGCCTTCCACACATCCATTCCCTGAGGGTACCTGGCACCCTAATTGAATAAAAACTTTCAGCCATTTCTCCAAGTGCTGTTAATGGATTTTTTGCACTCAAGCCTACCGCTATGAGTAACTGGCTTATTGCATTTTCAATTTGAACTCTTATATCAGCTTCATTTATAAGCCCATCTGGCAGAGAGACTGAGTTAATTACACACATACTAATGTTAGATAAATTGACCCGTCTGATGCCAAATGCTGGCGTATCTATATCAATAAAATACTCATTTTCAATTTTTAAAATTCGACCTTGGACTAATTCTTTGAGCGCGAATAACACCTCCTCCTCATGGAACACTCCATCCATCAGAGTCAAGCTTATAGCAAGCTGACCAATGCCTGGCTTCAACGTGGAAGAAACCCAGCTTAAAACTAATTTCTCAAAATTACTGGCATTCAGGAGAGTTAGCTCTCCGTATGGACAAGCCTCACCTAAATCAGATTGGTTGTTCTTTTTCGTTGATTTTTTCCATGCTGGCGGATGGTATGTTTTTGTTAAACCTGGACTTAAATACCTTACTGGCTGTTTCTGCGGTGGTAACAATATTTTTAACTGTTCCAGTTCACTATCAATTGCTTCCTTAAGTTTTCGCATTGCATCAGTGACTGAAAGTTCGCTACGCATTCCGAAACTTTCTTGGCCAAGATTGGCACGTCCTGCGTGTGCATTTAACAGAGCGCTCCCCACCGAATTCCTGAGAATTCGATCTAGAAAATGCCTCCCCAGATTACTTTCTAGACACTCCTTTTTAACAAACTGATGAATGTGCTTACTACCAATTGGCTTAATCTCACCCCGGTGGAAATAAAATAAGAAAGGGATCGCTCCTAAGCTACATTCATTAGTACAAATTGATGCAATATCAGTACTGAATTGTTTATCTTTTGTTGACATGCGACAAGCAAGAGATTTAAGCCAATTTTTATAAAAAATTATCCATTGCAACGTAAGCTCAGGAATTGGAACAAGCCTATTAGCTAGATATTCTGTAGAGGCCTTGTCATGAAGTAGAATTAACCTATTGTTTAAATCGAGCGTATGGTTGCAAACTGAATAATGTCTAGCCTTTCTTAAACCACATGTAATAGCTATTAGAAAAGCCATACTAAACACAATTTGGTTATGTACATAAACAAGTTGTTTTAAGGATGAACGATTGTTCACCCCTTCAAAAATTGTCTTTGCGTTTTGCAAAGATCCATTCAATAGATTAATGATTTTCTCGACCTGCTGGCCTTGTGTGGATCCAACAGCATTCGTTACAGGGTTTAGAAATTCTCCAGAAAACCCCAATTTTTTATAAACGTCTTCACAGATATGATTAATCTGGTTTGGATCTAATACGATGTAATTAAAATTAGCGATTACGCCCAGAGAAAAATCAACGGCAATCGCTGCTGCGTATACCTCGTCATTACAATGATGCAGAACAAATCTTCCATAACTAAAATGTAACCTCGTGACAAATGGCCTGTGTGAGGATATTGAGTTAGTGAAGGTAAATTTTCTTACCTGCACCTTTAAATTTGGCAAATCGTTGCCAAACAAATCGCCTAAAGTTTTTGAATTAAAGGATTTCTGTAACTTTTCAATTAGGCTTTTAACAATTTCAATTGGGAGTGGGATATTAACTGGCTCAATTTCATCACTGCTTTGAATCAATGCTTGACGATTCCACACCAAAAATCCATGGTTCAGATCCAACCAGATATTGCTATTACAACTAGGGTTGAGTGGTACTAGATGAAATCGTGAAACATGGCACCGAAGAATTAAGCACAACAACAATGCCAAACTGACATCATCTTGATGAGTCGCAAAGTTTTTTACTATATTTGGAATAAATTGCCTAAGTTCGTCGGGGTGATAATGCTTAAATAGATTTGGGATTCCAGAAAAATCTTTTCTGAATAAGCGATTTAATCCAGCAAAGTTATATCTGAGGAGATCCCCTGCCTCATGTATGGGCTTGTAGGTTTTTTTATTGCGTACTTCATTTTTTAGCTGAGTCAGCTCAGAGCTTGTATCTATCAACTTCTGTTCAATCAAAAATGACTTACTATCAGTTTGCCTATTCAGCGATGGGCCAATTTCTACTGTTTGAATACAATCAATTAATGTTGAAATGAATTTAAACCATTTATGGGTTGGCGGATATTGTTGATTTAAATTTACCAACTGTTTAAGGTCTACACTTAAATTTTGAATTAACGTAACAGTTTCAAGGTTTTTGGCTTTGAACAAAACTTCTAGTTTGTTTAATAAGGTAGAAGGTATTTTTCTATCATGTTCAAGATGCCATAAAATTATTAAACCCCTAATTGCAAATAAATATTTAATCCGTTCAGCACTTAACTTTACTGAAGGCGCAACGATGAGTTTTTTTATT
>JAYSSX010000282.1:0-6519 GCA_043720315.1 Pseudobdellovibrionaceae bacterium
TGAGCGAAAGTTTCAGAAATGACTTGCGGATCAAATGCAGATAGTTCAATCTTTTTATGTATTTGCAAATGTTCGGGTAACCTGTGATCCAGGCTACCATTGGAAAAAGTGTCGGCAAAACTTAGGAAGACAATTTAAAGCACATTGGAATCAATTCGGATTTGAATCCGCTCCATTTCCCGAGGATGAGTTTGGCGATCCGCGCCCACCCGCGATCTGCCTTTCATTTGTAGGTCATGAGAATCTTTATTCCTGCGAAGAGATTGCTGAACCCAATCCAAAATAACCCCTACATTTTGTTTGCTCTTGCTCAGATTTAATAATTTTTGTAGCAAGCTCTGAACGTAGTTCAGAGCTTAAACCAGTCACAAACAAAACAGTCCACTTCGTTTTCACTTGCCGCACCAACTATTTTTCGCTGTTTTTCGATTGTTTCTAAAATTAAACGTTTAATTTCTTGAAAAGATTTTTCATCTAAAGTTTGAACTGCCGAATAGTGGAGGCTTGAAGAGTTTTTGTTCTGAATATCTGTTATGGCTTGGCTGCGCCAAATCTGATGATTCAGTAGATTCATTGGGGAGTCCTTTCCTAAATGTATATTATGTGCAGTTGGTTGCCACTCGTTATTTTCCATTTTTACGAGCCCCATTTGGAGAAGTTCTGATAAAATTTCAATGACAAGATCTACTGGGGCTTTTAATTTTTGGGAAATCTCTTTAGGTGTTCTGAACCGATCAACGCCTACGAGCATATGTATTCCTCCGTAGAGATATGAAGAGTAGTATTGAAGCTGTTGTTCAGAGTTTTGGATCAAATTTTCTTTGAATCTTTTTGAAAGATCAGCCGAATCTTCTTTTATTGATTGGAGCTGCTCGAATATTTTTTTCTTTAATGGTGGAAAAGACGTACGTTCAAAGTTTATCAGATTTAACCAATACTCAGTTTCTGTTTGATCAAAATTCCAGGCTAGCGCCAGTGCCATGCCGTGTTCGGGGGTAAGATGAACATGCGTGTTCAGGACTTGAGAAATATAGGTTTTCTGACAACCAGCAAACGAAGCTATTTTCGATTTAAATCCTCTTGTCATCTTGTTTGCTTCGATCAAGTCGAAGAGATATGATTTATAGCCCGTGTAATCGAATAAGTTCATTATAGCTCCATAAGTTAAATAAATTATTTACACATTTGATAATAAATTAATAATTATAATATGGCGCATTAGAAAAATACAAGATACAAGTTTAAACAATACTTAATACTTCGACTGGGAGGTCCTGTGCGAATCATCGTTTTAATTTTAATAAGCATTCTTGTCCAGGGGACGACCGCTTTTGCGGGTCGCATTTCGTCGGGCGGAGACGGCACCCATGTGACCGTGATTCTAAATTGTGAGGCGACATCTCAAGACGGTACTATCTATCAGCTTCTAGTCGGCCCTCCAAATTCCATTGAGTTGGAAGATGCCAGCTCACCATACCCCGTTCGAATGTATAAATATTCAAAAGATGAATGTCATTCCCTAGCAGGCTTTGACCAGGCAAAAGTAAAATTAAGTATTGCTGGTGAATTTCACATGAGCTTTTGGTCATTAAAAGAAGACGTCATCCCGGAGTTCAATGCTTCTGGATGGGATATTTCTGTTCCGGTTGAAAAAAGAATAAACTCTGGAATTTATAAAAATAAATTTCTATCCGATTTAATTTTTCATCTTACTCACGGTTCCGGAAATCAAGAAATGCATTTTTACTGTGATAATTCGATTTCAGAGACAAAGAATTTAATACGCTCTTGCGTCGAGTAGACGATGCACTTGTGACGATCAGAGGCGAATTGAAACTTCTGAGGATCACATGATGGTAATCGGTCGATTCAATTTTTTTATTCTTTATTTTTGCCAGTACTAGCCACGGTCAGAATTCGTAATTGGGAGCTGCCTCTTTTCGAATGTTGATTAATCCCAACAACTTCGGAACTGGTATCAAGGAGTTTATATGTTAATAATTAAGACTGCGATTATGATTGGCTTTTTATTTCCAAGTCTTGGGCTTGCCGGTGATTCGTTAGATTACAAAAGTTTTGAAGGTTCTTACAAATTAGAAAGCACAAGTGGTTACGTCAGGATGGCTCGGGATAGTGGCGCGGTGGAGCAGATGGACCTCAACGAATTTTGTGGAAAGACATTAACGGTTGCTGAGACTATCAAAAGTATTAAAGACGAGTATACTAAAGCCGTCGTCTTGATGGCCTCTAATCCTGAAAAACTTCTCTTTTCTTTCGGCTGGTCTGGGATTCTGTCCTATGGTGAAAATTGCAACTCTTGTAGTTACTTTCCCGTGATCGAAACAATTGATGAAAAAATGTTTGCGCTTGAAATGAACGATGATAACAAGGTCGTCGATTTGCAAGACTCCACGAAGGTCAGTCTCACTCATGATAAGCAAACCCTTATTGTCTCTGAAGTGCGGTATTTGAAAAAACCTTTTGAAAGTTGGAACTATAAATGCAAATTTACTCGTACCGAATGGTGCAGGCTGCCGCAAGCTACCAGAACCCGGGTGGCTTGTAGTTTCGCAGACTTACATCATGACTTGGGATCGGATATACTTAAATTTAACGGAAGTTGCAAGGCTTCGCTGGGTTGAGCGCTGGAGTCTTGACTCAATCGCACTTCATTTTGCAACGACGAAGATTGCTATAAAAGAACGGCTTCGAAGTGCGAAGCTGAATCCGTCACGCATTGATTGGACCGTGATTGACCCCAAACATTGCGCGATTAGACCAATGAAAAAACGCTCAGTTGCCTGAGCGTTTTTAGATGAAAATATTTGTTTAAGAAGTGGTTTATGGCGGCTACCTCTTAACAGCCTTCTTATAACTAAGAAGAATCACGACAGCGACTGTAATACCCATACCAAACGTCATTGTTAATTTCTCAATGATCCAAGAGTTGGATTTGAAAATTTGTCCGGACTCAATGCTGTTGTTTGCCATATGTGCAATTGCTGCCGGCCATGCACTGCCGCTTTCTTTAGAAAGCCATCCATAGGCATAAGCGTGGCCCACAACGTATAAAGGAAAGAAAAAGAAAGTCGTCCACACAGGATGAGCTGAATCGTTATACCCTGAAAGGTTAATGGGAATGTGCCAGGCAGCCCAAATTACGCCTACCAAGAGACAAGTTTTATGAAAGCTCAGTCTTTGGAGCAAAGTAGGTTGAAGAGCGCCACGCCAACCCAATTCTTCACCGATCCCAAAAATGGGTGCAAATAAAATTGCGGCTAGTGCAATAGAAAAAAAGTAATTAAGCGTAAATATTCCGACTTTATGAGGACCATTCCCCAAAGCCGTGCCGAGATGTTGAATTGTAATTTGATTTGTTTCCGAATCCAGAAGAAATTTTTCCACGTTTAAGGAGCCAAAATCAAAAAGCCAATAGATAACCAGTGCAATAATTGAAGGGAGCCAACCAAAAACAAGCGCCCATCCCCAATATCGGATTCCAATTTTCTTTAGCGAATGAAATGCAAATTTTCGAATTTCTCGACCGCTTAGGATTGCCGCAATCGCCGGAGCCCACATCGCCAACACAATAAAATTTCCGCCGGCAGATTTTCCAAAATAAATGGCAGCAATCTGAGCCGCATACCCAATAAAAAACGTGAGTCCTAAAAATAAGAAAATCGAATTTTTTGAAACCTCTGCATTTGGTTCGGCGAAACTGCTCATGGCTCAGTTTATATAACTTAAATTCTGAGTTAGTCTAGAAGGTAATGTCACCTTGTCGATTTCTGGTCATCTTGTCTGCACCTTTTGTCAAATCGAATATATTGGCTTTTGCTTTGTTTGGGGTCTTGTCATCGATAAGTCATGAAGGAGTCACTTACTGACGGTCGTTAAGGGGCCGCCAAAGGCTTTCCAAATTTCTGGCGCGAGTTAGTTGCCGTACCCGTTAGATGTGGTCAATAGGGTTCTACATTCGTTTTGAACGCGACAGGCTAATTTCATTGTGATTTAGTACACATAATATAAATAGTTCAGAAGTGTCACTATCATTACAGGTGTATTTTTCTTTTAATCTGATAGTTTAATTCCAAACTGATTACTAAGGGGATCTAAATGAACTTTTTAAATTATCTAACTGCTTTAATGTTTTCATTTGTTTTTTCTAGCTCTGCACTTGCAAGCCTACTTGTAAAAGTGCCTGTTTTTAGTGTCACTACCTACGGAAGCACAAAGGGAACAACCGGACAAGGTTCAGCACCTTATATACGTTATGTAGTTTTATCTGTTTCGAAAGATGATTCCTCTAACACAACTAAAATTGCATGGTCTTCGCTTGAAGGCTATGGTGGCGGCAATGTTGAGGTGTCTAGTGATGGAGAATTCAAAATCAGTTATGAGCGATCTTCACATAACTTTTTGCGAGCAGGCGAATTAAGCGGCATTTTGCAAGGCAATACAATTGCTGTTAGAAGCTATGAAGAGCACAATATAAACTATATTTCACTAACAAGAAAGATAACACGTTCGTCAGCACCAAGCGAATTTGTCCAATTCCCTTCAAACTGAAATACCTGACATATTATCATTAAATTAATTGATGCTGCTCCAAAACCACTACCTATCCGACTGAAAATTTATCAAAAGGTTCAGACGGGAAAACACTTTGTATTTTCCCGTCCCGATTAAGAGAAATCAAAAAAAAATTCATTCCAGGGACAATTCGAGCTTTGTACTAAAAAGCTCACCTTCTTGATTTGCGATCGCAGAACCCTTGTTCATTTCTGAATCAATCTTGTCTTCAATGATTTCTAACCGATCAAGTCCTAAGACTCGTCGAAATTTCTCAGCAATAAAATCACCACGATTGATAAACTCTTTAACTTCAGCACCATTTTGAATTCGTATACGGTACAACGGATGTACTTTTTCAGCAGTTGGATTATGCCGACAACCCATGAACGACCAAATTCGAATGGTGCCCCCTAGTGGACGATCTTAGAACTGCGCTTGTCGAGAGTTCTGAAAAATTAAGTGACTGAAATTATTGTTGATTTTGAATTCCGTGGAGAACAAGTACTTATTTTTAGGTACATGTTCTCCACGTTGGAGAACATGTACTAATCGTTCTCCAGATCAACGTCCTTTCGCGGGTCAAATCCCACCATTTTAAGAGGAGAACGAATAGCTAAATCCATCGCCGAACTTTGAGTTTATAGTTGCGATACTCGTCTCCAAATTTTGACTCGAGATAATGCTCTTCCTTCGCGATGGCGATTTTTTGAATCAGTATAAACACCAAAATTTGCATCAGCGCAATCCACAGAATGTTCGCCGCAAAAGCGATTCCTAAGCCAATCAGAACGAAGGAAAAATAGATTGGATTTCGTGAAAGACTATAGATGCCTGTTGTGACGATGTGAGAAGTCGTCTTCCAAGGCTCGATATTTGTCTGGGCCTTTTTGAAAAGACGTGAGCATGAAATGATGACTCCAAGACCTCCCAAAATAAAGAGCGAACCAAGAGGCCATCTTAAAGTGCCCGGAATAACTTGAAAGGGCCAAAACCAATTTAAGAGTATGCCAAAGAGGACGCTAAGAAGTGCAATAAATGGTGGTGGGAACCTAACATGGGCGCTATCGCTATCTGTCTTCAAAAGGCTCATCAGCTCTTTTTTCCTTCAATACTCAGACTGTAGATGTTCTTTGAAACAAACTCAAATAGGAGCATGCCGGCAAGCATCGACAAGAAGAAGGCAAAAATCAAAATCCCTCCATCTGCAAGAGCAACAACAGCAGGCCCTGGGCAGTATCCACTTAGTCCCCAACCAATTCCGAATAGAGTTGATCCGCCGATGAGCTTGGCGTCAATATTGGTCCGAGTCGGAACATGAAACGAAGTATCAAAGAGCGGACTCTTTCTGCGAAGAATCAATTTGTAAGAGACCAAATGCACAGCGAGGGCTCCGCCCATTACAAACATCAGTGATGGGTCCCAATTTCCTCCGACGTCGAGAAAAGCGATGATCCTCTGAGGTTGAGTCATACCAGCTATTCCAAGTCCAACTGCGAAAAGAAGCCCCGCAATAAAGGAAGATGCGTTGATTCGAAATTTGCTCATGCAAATCTCCTGTAGATAAGCACAGTCAGAACACCGAAGAACATGAATGTCATAGTCGCCATGAGTGAACGTTTGGAGAGTCGGCTCAATCCACAAATTCCATGACCGCTAGTGCATCCGCTGGCCATAGTGGTGCCAATCCCTACTAACAATCCGGCTGCTATAATGATAGGAAGACTTCGCTCAGTCGTGTTAGTGAAAAATTCTGGATTCTGAGATTTGAGAATAATTCCGCCGCAGATCATTCCGAAGATAAACAGAGGCCGCCAAAGGGAGCGCTCTTTTCCGGAAATGGTGGAGGCAATAATTCCGCTGATACCAGTAACTCTTCCTGTCGAGAGAAACATCCAAGTTACCGCAAGCCCAATCAAAACACCGCCACCGAGAGGTTGGATCCAG
>JAYSSX010000283.1:0-2017 GCA_043720315.1 Pseudobdellovibrionaceae bacterium
TCATAATTTAATTTTTTTATTTTGAAGTGCTGACTTTAATTTCGAAGAAAGCTTAAAGAACCAAGAAAGCACTTAGTTTATATGGAAAATTATTTGCATTCACAGTGCCTCCCTTGTTGATTGATATAGATTAATCGAAATGACAGGATAAATCAACTTTATTTTTAAACGAGCAAAGCTGGTTCTAAAATTTCAAACTCCGGAAGATCGCAAAGTCGCATCCAAGCATCAGCAATGTCTGCCTTTTCCGATTCAAGCCATAGGTCTTCAAACATCGACTTGGTCGCCGCATGGGCCAACGAAGGAAAGGCTCCGTCGTCAATTTCCCCAGTTGCAACAACTGTGAGTGATGACCACAATTCTCGCATGGCCTTATGGTAGCTGGACTCAAAAAACCGTCCCTTTAGCTCGGCCATGTTTTTTATTTGTTTAGTCGATAATGGCGAGTCACTCTCTAACAACTCCAAAATATTTTGAGCCTCTCGCATATTCGGACGATACGAAGCACTTTCTTTAATTGTTAACAAATCTTTAAATACAGGTTTAGAAAAAAAAGTTGCTCGGCCGCGAAAATACTTTCCATAAACGACTTCTTTGGACGCCGCCAATTGTTCGCGCAATCGCCATAAATCGAAGACCCTGCCATCTCCGTCTTCATCCCACTCCCATCGCATTTCATGATCAGGATAAAGTTCATTCCATAAACTATTAGGATATTTGGCATTCTTTATTGGAAAAACCAATAAAAAGCCCTGTTTCTGAATGGCTTTCAGTGTTTGTTGATATTTCATTTCTTTTTCTATAACATGCTTTTTTATTTTAAACAAACCGAGGAGATTAAAATGAGCACCCCGCTGCCAATGAAAAGTCAAATCACAGCCGAACATGTTTCAAGATATGTTGTTGAACAAATCGTTAAAGATTCTGACCTGGAAAATAGACTGCGAAGAGAAACTCATACTTTACCTAGCGGTGGAATGATCAGCGGTAGCGATGTCGGAGCATTTTTAGGTTTATTAATTAAAACTCTCAATGCAAAAAACGCTATCGAGGTAGGAACTTTTACGGGTTACACCGCTTTTAAAATGGCTTCGGCATTGCCACCCGATGGAAAACTGATTTGCTGTGATATCAATTCAGAATGGACAAGTATTGGTAAAAAATATTGGCAAGAAGCCGGGATACACAATCGAATTGATTTACGTTTAGCGCCAGCATTAGGAACTTTAAATGAACTGGTATCAGAACGTATGATCGGAAAATTTGACTTCGCTTTTATCGATGCCGACAAAACCGGTTACGACTCTTATTATGAAGTCTGCCTGCAACTATTACGACCAGGCGGACTCATTGTATTAGATAATATGTTGTGGAGTGGAGCGGTGACTGACCCTACCGCTAACGACGACAGCACTCTGGCACTTAAAAAATTAAATTTAAAGATCAGCAAAGATCGGCGAGTGCGTTCGGTATTATTGACCGTGGGTGATGGCCTTATGTTGGCCTATAAAAATTAGTAAACGAGAACTCGGTTGTTTTGTTTGTCAGTAACATAGAGTCTACAACCATCCCAATATACGTGATGAACTCCCCATAAGGTATTAGCAGCTGCCGCTGAGCAGCTACATTGATTCTAATCGCTAGAGGTAAAATTGGCCTGACCTAAAACAAAGTCTGCCGGCTGTGCTGAGGATGTTGGAATCGAATTAAATACCAAAACTCGGTCACTACTTCGGTCTGCAATAAACATTTTGTTATCGCCAACAAAAACGCCGACTGGATTATTTAAATGAGTGGAATCTACACCAAAACCGCCCCAAGTGACATCAGCTGTGCCGCCCGGATAACTGGGAATAGAATTATAAATCATTACGCGGTCGGCATTATTATCCATAACTACTAAATGTGTCCCATCTGAAGAAACAGAATAAGGGGCACCAAAACCCGTGGCGCCACCACCGGTTGCTGAAGAAATGTAATCCGTCTGACCAATAACATTAATTGCATTTTGATGAGT
>JAYSSX010000284.1:0-2386 GCA_043720315.1 Pseudobdellovibrionaceae bacterium
AAGGCCGCAGGGTCACCGCGCTCTATAGCATTTATGTAATAAGAACTGATTTTAGTGACTTCACTTAATCGTTCAATTGTAAAAGCTTTGTATTCACGAACTTTTTTAAGAGAAGGCCCGCTCCAAATTTCCGTTTTAACTATCTCTTGTTCGAAATCATCGTTTTTAGTGTAAGCCACTCTTAAGTTATTCGACTTTTTAGGAAGTTCGGTGCTTTGCAATTTACTGGCGTGTTTTAAATTTTCAAAAGAAACATCATCCTTTTGTACAAAAGTTTGATTCATTTTTTCGTCGTACAGATTTCTTAAAGTTTTATTTCCCAAAACAGAATAAGCTTCTTCGATTAATTTCAGTAATTCCCGTGCTTCGATATCGGTAAACATTGTATAAATCGCTGGATTTTCACCTGAATAAGTAAGGCGAGCACGTTCATAGGCAGTAGTGATTTCGTGCTGTTGGCAGTGGGGGCTGACCTCTAAGATGTCGTAGTAATTAAACCTGTTTTGTTCCATTCACTAAAATCATACCACTTCTTTAAATAAATTTGCATGAATTTCTGGAGTAATTAAATCTTTTGTTATTGAAAGAAATTGTCCCGCAAGTGGAGTGAATGGTTTTTCAATCAATACTGGTTCGCGGTTTCTTACCGACTGCCAAACGGCGTTGTCAAAATCTACCGAGCCAATGAATTCAATATTTAAATCATAGTACTTCTTGCAGACGCTTTTGATCGAAAAACCAAGATCTTTGTCTAGGTTACTTCGGCAACCGTTCATTAATAGCTTCAATGGCTTCTCATTTAAAAGATCAAAGTGATCAACACTGACTCCATTTTCTGCTTTAAGGAAGTCCCGAAATGAAAAGCAGCCGTTATGGTTTGTTTTTCTATACTCTCGAAGAAGTACTTGCAAAGTCTTTTGGCAATCCTTAGTCATGTAATCTTTTAATTTATGGCAGATAAATGATTCAATAAAGCGATAGGTTTTTTCTAAACTAGTTGGTTCGGCGTTAGCGATAAGAATTTTTTCGTGAGCGATTTTAAACAGTTCCAAGTGAGCAGGAAGTGGACCAGCGCCTAAATCAAAAATCACATAGTCATAATTTACTTTTTCAGCCTGCTCAAAAAGGTTTTTTACAAGTTCTTGGTGGATAACTCCATTTGACCAATAATCCCAGAATCCTTGAACATAGCTCAATTTTGGAATTTCAGTTTCCTGAGCTAAATCGGCAAGATTTTTTCCTTCTTCGAAAAATAGTCGTAAGTTTTTCTCATTTAAAGACAGCCCAAATGTTGTGTGTAGATTTGCGCCACTGATATCAAAATCAATTAGTAAAACCTTGTTATTCAATTTTGCTAAGGTAATCCCCAAACTTGAGGAGATAAAAGTCTTTCCAACTCCGCCTTTGCCGGCGCCAACAACCCATACTTGAGCTGACATGATAAACCTCTGAATTAAAAAATGCTATTTAACTACAAGATTTTCTTCGGCTTCTGATGCTCTTATATAAAGAGGGGAATACAAATTCCATTCTAAGGTCCAGTCTGATTTTTTGCGGCCCTTCGAAATTTCGAACAAAAAAGATGATTTCGGAAAGTCTGATAATGACGAATTCCTACTTAGTCTGATTTTTAATGATTCGGGCATATGGGGTAGATAGACATTGTAGCCATCACCCAAACAAAGAACTTGTGATAATTTTAAGTTATCTAAAGTCGTCTCCAACTGAGAAATCGGAACAGCGGCAGGGCTGAATAAACAGGCACCATCATTGTAGATTCCTGTATAGACTAAGTTTTTATAGGCATTAACAATCACTAAACACGGTTCAGGCGTTTGACTGGCAATAATTTCCAACGTGTTCAGCTGCAAGAATGATTTTTTTGTTAAAAAAGAAAGAGTTTTAATGAAATTGCCAGCGACTCGAACACCAGTAAAACTTCCTGGCCCTCGTCCGAGAACAAAAGAATCTAAGTCAGTAATTTTTAATCCAGATTCGGCTAAAAGTTCCTGAAAGGCCTGATTGATAAATTCAGTGTGAGTTCGGGAGAAAGTAGATAACCGTTCGAAACCTTTGCCGTCTTTGTAAAGTCCAATGACGGCATTTGAGGTGCTGGTATCAACACACAGAGTAGCCACTACCAGCTCAGCAGTCTTGAGAAATCATTAAATAAGGCGAAAACCATCAAACTCATCAGTAACACAATACCAATTTGTTGGGCGACTTCCATTTTTCTTAGGCTTACCGGTGATCCCTTTAAAGCTTCAATAATATAAAATACTAAATGGCCACCATCTAAGACAGGAATCGGCAAAAGATTTAGAATAAAAAGATTAATAGAAAGGAATCCCATCATTCTTAAAAAGTAAGAGATTCCCATTTTATA
>JAYSSX010000285.1:0-6250 GCA_043720315.1 Pseudobdellovibrionaceae bacterium
GTACCTGCAATCGCGGCATCACAAACGGGTTTTTTGTCAGCAAGTAAATATTCAACATCGCTACCAAGACTAGCTTCTAAGTTGGCCTTGTCGCATTTGCCATCCAGGTTCAAATTGATTTTCTTATCTTTCATTGATGTGTAGCGAACACCAGGTGTGCTTGTGGCGCCCGCAACGGAAGTAGAGCTTTCATAAGATGCACCAGCGATCGCGTTGGCGCAATCGGGCTTCTTATCTGCGACCATGTATTCCACATCAGTTCCTAGGTATGCCTCAAGATTTGTCTTGTCACATTTTCCATTTAAATTTAGAGCTATCTTTTTTACATCTTGTAGAGTGTAAACAACTTTGTACGCGCTAGGATAGATAGCATGCGCAGTTGGAGATTCGAACATTTCTCCCGCGACAGCCAAACCGCAAACCGGTTTTTTGCTGGCTTCGGTATATTCAACATCGTCGCCAAGTAGTGACTCCAAATTCGATTTGTCACATTTTCCATCTAAATTAAGTGCAATATTTTTGATCTGTTGTAAAACGTAGCGGACTTTTGGAATATTATCTTGTGTGTAATTTTCATGTTTGTAATAAGTTACATTGGTTGAATAAGGCGTCACTTCGTAGTATTTTCTAACCTTATTGTAAGTGACGTCAGTACTGTAAGGAGTAATCGTAAAAAAGTTCTGTACTTTATTATAGGTTTTTACGTTAGTAGAATAAGGAATAACATGGTAAGAAGTTTGTTTCTTATTCCACGAAGTTATAGAAGTTTCATACGGAATCAACATATAATATTTTTGTTTTAAATAGTAGTATACTTTCGTTGTATACGGGATTGTAACAACTGGCTTTTTAATATTATAGGCCACTGCAAACTTGTTAAAATCAGTAATGGAACATTTTGCAGCAATACGCGAGCTGCCAGAAACAAATTTAGTCATATAATCAAATTCAATTTTAGTTTTCTTGATTTTATAACCTAGTTTTGTCTCTGTGTAATCGCAAGTTCCCGCCATATAGGAAGTCGCTTCAGCAACTTTTTTAATAGAATCTACACAGTGTAGACCAGCGTTGTGAACGTCATCTTCGTCACCTACGAAAATGAAAGAAGCAATATCACTGGGTTTCATCATGGTGTCGCTGTTTTTAAGAATGCGTGCTAAAGCACAGAGACCCGATTCGTCAGACATAATGGGCCCGACTTTGTCTTCATCAGTAAAAGCATTTCTATCTGGATTTAAAAGGTCCAAACGATATTTAAAATCGGCATTCAAATCAGCGACTGATGCGCCAACCGCCTTACGAATATCGGGAACAAAAGCCACAGTGCCATCAGCGTTTGCGCGAAGACCAACAACGCGGGCCGGATTAAAATAATAATCATCGACACCAAAAGTATTTAATTTTTTGGTTACTTCAAAGCCGATGGCGTCTCCGGGAATTTGTCCCGAAATCAACTCGCCGCGATCAGAACTTTCCAGCGCTGATTTGGAAACCGACCCATAGTTTGAAAAATTTGCAGCTAATAAGTCTGGGATGGTCGGATTCGAATAATTAATTTTTGTTTTGTCTGAATGAATATTTTGCGCCGTATTTATAACACTCACTTTTGTATTGAAGAGTGCCAAATTAGTCGCGTTAGTTCCTGCAAAAAGATCCTTAAACGATTCACTTAGCTGAATATTTGATTCCTTCATTGTGGCTGAATTATCTAATACAAACATCAGATTCAGGTCAGGCAAATTAACTGATTCGCCCATTTTTCCGTCAGCATAAGAAGGATTTGTTGAAGAAGATTCGAAGAGCTTTGGGTCTACCGGATCAAACTGCACTTTAGAGCAGTTTTGGAACACAGCTACGATCAAAATCGCAACGACAGTTATTATTGAATACGGCAAATATTTGTTTTTGAAACGAATAGTCATATACATTCCCCACGAGTGCTTATTATTGTATCGGACTTTTTTTGTCTAGGCTTTAGGCTTGTTTGCGGTGACTCGTTCTGATCTATATGGAGTCTCAATTCGGGTCGGTGTAAAATAGTTCTATGGTCGAAAACGATTACATGCCTATACAATCTTTGGACATAGAAGCAGAAACAAAAATTACTTTTGACCTGTATGTAAATCTTCCGTTGAACAACAAATACATTTTATATCGTCGCAAAGGCGGAAAATTAGAAAATGCAAAGATTGAGTATTTTAATCAATCGAATGTACACAATTTTTTTGTACAGAAATCTGAGTACAATGAGTTTGTTAAGTATGTAGCCAGGCGTTTAAAAGATTTGATCGGGACTGAAAACACCGAAAGTAATAAAAAGGTGATGACGGCCGCAGCAAAGGCCATTTTATCAAGTACGATCAATCAAGATGATCCGGCAATGGTGAAGGCGCTATTGACCAATTTAAATGATATTACGAGCGTTATTATTGAAGGGGCATTGGAAGGAACCAACTCTTATTCAAAAACGACTTTTCGAAAATTGTCAGCATTGGCTGAAAAGGGTACTGACTTTCAAAAACATCCTGTCAATGTAACTAGTTTGGCCGTGCTCATTGCTTTTGGAATTGGTTATAGTTCTGAAAAAATTATTTCGGATCTTGCGGTTGGATCACTACTTCATGATATTGGCCTAGCGCGATTGTCAGCAAAGGTGATTCCATTTGCTCATGATGTGGGACAACTCATTTACAAAGATCGTGAAGAAGTCTATACCCATCCCGAGCTGTCCTTAAAAATTCTTAGCGAAAAAGGCTTTGAAGTCAGCGAAATGGTCAAAGCGGTTATTCTACAGCATCACGAAGAATTTAATGGCTTCGGTTATCCTTTTGGTATTCGTGGATATGCCCTTAATGAATTTGCTCAAATTTTACGCGTTGCTGATGAGTTGGATCATTTGATTTCTGCTGGTTATTCAGGCACTGGTAATCTGATGGTTCGTGTTAGCGAGTTATTTGATCATTTAAATAGGCGTAAAATTATCGAACCGTCTTTATTAATTCGCATTCGAAGCATCTTATAAAATCCTTAATTATTTGACAGGATTAAGGCTTTTCCTGTAACCATTTACTACTTAAATTAAAAACCAAAAAAGGAAATGTCTATGTCGAATGATTCTATGCTAATGACTCCCGTGATTGCCGGGGTAGTCGGTTTAGTGATCGCTTTGATTCTTTATTTCAGAGTGAAGGCGCAACCTACAGGAAATGAAACGATGAATCGAATTGCTACGTATATTCGTGAAGGGGCCATGGCCTTTTTAGTGCGCGAGTATAAAGTGTTAGCTGTTTATTCAGTTGTTGTTGGAATAGTTTTGGCGGTTTCTTTAGGTAAAATCGCAGCAGTAAGTTTCTTGCTGGGCGCTTTCTTAAGTTTGTTAGCGGGATTCTTCGGAATGAAAGCCGCGACCTATGCTAACGTTAGAACTACTCAGGCAGCAAGTACAGGATCCAAAGCGAAGGCCCTATTAGTGGCTTTGGATGGTGGGGCTGTAATGGGTCTTTCCGTAGCTGGTTTGGGATTAATTGGTTTAGGAGTTCTTTACTTTATTTTCAAAGACGACGCTATAGTCGGAACCGTTCTGCATTCCTTTGCCGTGGGAGCTTCGTCAATTGCATTGTTTGCGCGAATCGGCGGCGGTATTTATACCAAAGCTGCTGACGTCGGTGCTGATATCGCCGGTAAAGTTATTGAAGGAATCCCTGAGGATGATCCAAGAAATCCTGGCGTTATTGCTGATAACGTTGGTGACAATGTTGGTGATGTTGCCGGAATGGGTGCGGATATTTATGAGTCAATGGTTGCAGCAATTGTTGCAGCAATGGCGATTGCAATTACGATTCCAGTTGAAGAGTTGTCTCGATTAACAACTGGTGCCGATTCTAAAACAATGGCAATTATATTGCCTTTGTTATTATCTGGTATTGGTTTAATTATTTCCATTGTTGTTATTTTTGCAGCCCGTGCGTTTTCTAGTGCAAAGCCAGCTTCGGTACTACGAAATTGCTTGATCGTGCCTCCCATTTTTTTAACGATTGCCTCTTACATTTTAATGCCGATGCTTCAAGTTTCTCAGGGTGTAACGGTTGCGTTGGCTGCCGGTGCTTTTGGTGGAGCGCTCATCGGTCTAGTCACTGAATATTATACAGCTGCAAAACCGATTCGATTGGTGGCTGAAGCCAACTTAACAGGACCTGCAACCGGAATTATTCGTGGTTTAGCAGTTGGTATGGAATCAGTGGCGATTCCGATGCTTGTCGTTGTGACCGCGGCTTATTTTGCTGACAAGGCATTAGGTCTTAACGGAATTGCGATGGCCGCCGTGGGAATGTTGGCTGGAACTGCAGTGGTAATGACGGTTGATGCTTATGGTCCGATTGCTGACAATGCCGGTGGTATTTCAGAAATGTCTGGATTGGGAAAAGAAGTTCGCGACATCACTGATGAATTGGATTCGGTTGGAAATACGACTGCAGCTATTGGAAAAGGTTTTGCGATTGGATCTGCCATACTTACAGTTGTTGCTTTATTTTCTGCGTTTAATATGGAAGTCAATCACGTACGTCTTCAAGCTGGAATGGCAAAGATGTCTTTAGAACTAACCAATGCCGGTGTTTTAATTGGTATTTTAATCGGTTCTATTCTTCCATTCTTAGTAGGTAGTACGACAATGATGGCTGTGGGCCGTGCAGCCGGTGCTATCGTTGAAGAAATTCGACGACAGTTCAAAGAAATTCCAGGATTACTGCAAGGTAAAGCTGAACCCGAGCCAGGAAAAATTGTTGATATTGCAACTAAAGCGGCTCTGACTGAAATGGTGTTGCCTGGTATGATTGCCGTATTAGCTCCGATTTTAGTTGGTTTCATTTTAGGTCCGCAGGCCCTTGCTGGAATGTTAGCAGGTGGTTTGGCCGTCGGGGCAACAATGGCCTTGTTTATGGCTAACGCTGGTGGCGCTTGGGATAATGCAAAGAAATTTATCGAAAAAGGCGGTCTTCCTGGTCATAAAAAAGGCGGTGACGCTCACAAGGCAGCTGTTGTTGGTGATACGGTAGGAGATCCGTTCAAAGATACTTCGGGCCCAGGTGTTTCTATTTTGATCAAAGTGATGTCGGTGGTTTCGTTGCTGATTGCGCAACTGATAGCTACTATTGGTGGTTGATCGCATGTCTGCGATCAGGTTAATTAACTAAAGTAGCTAAAATACAAAAAATTTAAAAAAAGCCTTTGGGAAACTAAAGGCTTTTTGTTTTAATAGTTTGATGGACGTGCAACTTGAACGAAGAAATTATCTTTTTAGTTTTTTGGAGGCTTTTTTTGTCAGTCTGATGGTGGGGGCGGGTGAAAGTTATTTACCTGCCTTTGTTCATTCTTTAGGATTTTCCGAATTATTTTTGGCGTTAGTTGTGACTCTACCGATGTTTATTGGCGCTTGTTTACAAATTATTTTTTTAAAAATCTCGCGTTTTTTTAAGTTTTACAAATCAGCAATTTCCTTTTTTATTTCCATTCAAATTTTCAGTTTGTTTGTTTTAACTCTTGTGTCCATTTTTAGAATTAAAAATGAAATTCTGGTCTTGGCCATAGTGTCTATTTATTGGGCCTGCGGATTTTTAGTAAATAGCCTTTGGAATCAATGGATGGGATTTCACTTGAAGGAACACCAAGTATCTAAATTCTTTTCTATTCGAATATGGTTCTCTCAGTTAGGAATATTTACGGGCCTCATTGTCGGAGGATTAATTGTAAGAGATAAATGGGACATTAACGGTAGAATTGATGGATTTACTATTTTGTTTTTGATTTCATTATTGTTTCGGTCATTATCATTGCTACTTATCCAAAGCTTTAAAGAAGAAGCCAAAGCCGCCATGAACTTTTTAGATTTGAAAAAAGTATTTTCATTTTTTACTCATGTTAAGTTTAGGAATTTTTTCGCTTTTCTTAGTTTTTTTTATATCGTCATTTTTATTTCTTCACCTTTTGTAAATCCTTATCTTCTATCGCAGTTAAAAATGAGCTACACAAATTATATGATCACCGTTGCGGGTTTATTGGCAGGTAAACTTATTTCCCTAATTGTTGCCGAAAAGATTATGTTGAAAGTAGGTGCCGTTAGAGTTTTTCTATTGGGTGCGATTTGTCTTTCGCCATTGCCAGGTTTTTGGTTGGTTTCTGATACTTTTTTGTTTGTGATGACGTTGCAGTTTTTCAGCGGCATCGGTTGGGGACTGTTTGAATTTGGTCTGAC
>JAYSSX010000286.1:0-2459 GCA_043720315.1 Pseudobdellovibrionaceae bacterium
GGAATCATCATTGCAAAACAAATCATTCCAATCGCGATGAAGGGTCGTTTAATGACATCGGCAGGAACTGTTGTTAAGTCTCCGCCGCGATCAAATAAAACGTAAGTTAAAAAATGAAGGGATCCATAGTAAAAAGAAAATAATCCCATTTGCCGTCGTTGCTTAATCAACCAGTTCCAGCTGAAAATTTTTGCTAACGGAGTTAAACACAGGGTGACTGACAATAAGATTAACGCCATGACCCCCGTCGTTCGTGTCACGAACTCGATAGGATTTGCGCCCAGATTCTCCTGTTGCCAATCCCAGAACATCAGTAGAGACGGCACAATAGCATTAGCGAAAAAAACTAATTTCTTATAATCATCATCTTTTAAAGTTTTCACCTCCGTAATCAATTAAAAATTCTCCCGCAGATTCATGCCCGCATATAACGAGCTCACTTCATCTTCGTAGCCGTTAAACATAAAAGTCTTTCTTAGGTTGACGTCGCCTATACGGCGCTCCTGCGCTTGTGACCAACGGGGATGATCGACCTGGGGATTTACATTGGAATAAAATCCATATTCATTCGGATTCGCCAAATTCCAGGTTGTCGGCGGAATTTTATCCGTTAAAGAAATTTTCACTACCGACTTAATACTTTTAAATCCGTATTTCCAAGGTACAACCAATCGCACCGGCGCACCGTTTTGATTGAGTAAAGGATTTCCATATATCCCCGTGGCCATTATGGTTAAGGGATGCATAGCTTCGTCCAAACGCAATCCTTCAACATAAGGAAAATCTATTCCTGCGCTTACCGGACTTTGCATTTCGTTACCATCATAATAACTAGTAAAAGCCACATATTTGGCTGCTGATTGCGGTTCCACTTTTTTAAGTAAATGCGCCAAGGAAAATCCCTGCCATGGTATAACCATAGACCAACCTTCGACACATCGAAAACGATAAATCCGTTCTTCAATTTCTAACTTCAGCAAGTCTTCCATATTAAAGGTCTGCGATTTTTCCACCAATCCATCAACCACCAACTTCCACGGTGCCGGTTTCCAATCTTTGGCCTTGCCCGCAACCCCCGATTTATCGGTCGTGAACTCATAAAAGTTATTATAATGAGTGATCGCTTCAAAACTGGACGACATTTCACCGTTTGGGCCGGCTACCAATGGGGGCTCCGCTAAACCATCGACATCGGCATTTTTTCGATCTAAGGAGTTGCTGTAATATCGGTAGGACGCACCTGTAGCCAAAGTCGTTCCGACAAAAATGGAAGTTCGCAAAAAATTTCGACGGTTCAGAAATACTGATTCCGGCGTTACTTCACTGCTATTGATTTTTTCAGCCATAAATTATTGAGTAATTGCGTTGATCCACGTTTCAACCGTGGTCAACTGAGATGCCGCGATAGTTCCATTGCTGGGCATATCTTTCGGACCGCCGGTGCCCGAGCTTCCTTGTAAACGATAATACAACAAAGAAGCATTCGCATTTCCCGGAACAACCAAACCAGCCTGTACTATTTCTTCCTCGTACATGTCATGATAAAGATGGCAGTTCGAACACTTTTGAATTAATACGGTTCGCGCTGCCATAAAGGCTGGCGTTCCGGTAATTTCGCCGTAGATACTTGCATCCTTGGCGCTCGAGTTTTCAACCTGCTGACAGCTGGTAAGAATGGTTAATAAAGATAAAAGTGCTAATCGAAAAAACATTAATCTACCTTATTTTTTGGGAGTCGCTTTTGGTGCTGGAACTGCCGGTTTCGCTAGAGCTGGTTTTACTGCCGCCGCAGGTTTAGCCGCACCTGGCTTCGCAGGAGCCGCCGCTGCCGGAACTACCGGTGCCACCGCTGGTGCTGCTTTAACTACAGGCGCTGCAGCCTGAGGCTGTAAAGGAACAATTATATTAATCGTTGCTTTATCTTTTACCCCAATACCCATGTAGCGAACATTTGTAATTTCCAAATCAGATAACTTCATATCAAAAGTGGCATGCAGTGAATTCGCAGTCTCGGTGTAGGTTCCAGAAACGGTCACTGTTTTTCCACGAACATTAATTTCTGCAGTCCCTTTCCCACCCGAACCGGTTGCTTTGATTAACTTAGCTTGTGGATACTTTTCTACTTGTAAGTGTTCTTTAGTGTGTTTGTCGCGCAAGCCCACACCAGTAGTTAAGTTTCTTAGATCGATGACTATATTTTCAGCAACTAAACTTCCGCTGGCTGTCTTTTCAGCAAAACCAGTAACTTCAGCACTAGTTCCTTTGAAACTTCCTGCAGGACTGAGAGTGATATCCACTGTAAATGAAGGAGCTTCAGCAAAAACACATAATGAAAAAAGAATTGAAATGATTGATATTGAGAAATTGCGAAACAAACGATGTCCCCTTGTTATAAAGATTAAGTTAACTTTTCTTGCATCCTTATAAATATTGTAGCTATAATTCCATGGAATGCCAAT
>JAYSSX010000287.1:0-1663 GCA_043720315.1 Pseudobdellovibrionaceae bacterium
GAAAAATTTTTTAAAAGATAATATTATGCTTACAGATCAGGCGCAGACAGCCAGTTTGGCGCGACCAGAAAGTCAAATTTCTTTACAAAGAGGAAATTCAGAATCAGAAAAAACAATGCTATTAAGTGAGGCTGAAAACCGCCCGGCCAATATTGCCCAATCGCAACGGATGCAGCCAATCAATTCAATTGTTTCAAAAGTACAAAGTCCGGCCTCTTCTTATGCTTCAAATCATGAACTAACGGTTTCTGGTAAAAAGAATTTATATCAGGCAACGATGTCATTGCCAGCGCGTACATTGCCAGCCAGTGAAGCAGCCGAGCCTGAAATCAAAGTCACTTACGGAATGCCTAAAACGCAATTGAGAAATCAAAGTAATGATACTTTGTCGTCGGTTCAATCGCAACTAATGCAGGCCGAGACTTTAAAAATTGCACAAGTTCGCATTATTGATTTAGAAAAAGAAGTGGATAAACTTCGCCGTGAAAACGATGGACTGTTATCCGCAGGGGATATCAATAATAAAAGGAATGAAGAATACATCCAACGTATTCAGTCTTTAGAAAGATCTAAATTTGATGCCGTCGATCAGGCCCAACAAGAAGTTCGGTTGTACAAAGAAAATCTTCTCAGTAAAGATCAAGAAATCATTCGTTTAAGAAATAAAATCGACGAAATCAATCAGCGTTTGAATGCAGACATGAAAAAGGTCAGAGTTCGCGAACGCGAGCTTGAAAATCGTTTAGAACTTTCGAAAATGGAAAAGATAGCTTTAGTCCGTACTAAGGACGAAAGTATACTAGAGTTAAAACGTAAGATAGACTTAATGTCAGTCGAGCTGGACAACTACAAAACGAAATGCATCGAATTAAATCAAAAAATTGAAAGCAATCAAGAGCAATTCAGTCGTACGGTTCGTGCTTTGAGATTAGCTTTGACTAATTTAGAGGCCAACGAGCATACTCTATCAATTACTTTAGCTCCGCTTAAAAAAGCAGAATAATTTTATGGTAGATTCACAAGTTCCCGAGGCCGAAAAAAAAACTAAAAAAATTAAGTTAGTCGTCAGTGACTTACATTTGGGTAAAGGCCGTATTTTGCAAGACGGTGGAAACAACCCTTTGGAAGAGTTTTATTACACCGAAAAACTTTCCGAATTTTTGCAATACTACAGTTCGGGTGCTTATCAGGACTACGAAGTAGAACTCATCATTAACGGCGATTTTCTGAATTTTTTGCAGGTTGATTACAAAGGTCATTTTCTGACGGTGTTCACCGAAAGTGTTTGTTTAGAAATCTTGCAATCTATTATTGAAGGCCATAAAAAAGTGTTTAAAGCGATGGCCACTTTTGCCTCGCGCCCTGGCAATTCGATTACCTACATTATTGGAAACCATGATCAGGGGATGATGTGGCAGGTTTGTCGTGATTATTTAAATAAAATAGTCGGAGCAAACATTCGTTATAAAAACATAGTTTATTTTGTTGATGGTTTTCACATCGAACATGGACACATGCACGAAGCCGCTAACAGAATGGACCCTAAAAAATTCTTCCTTAAAAAAGATCTACCTGAACCAATTTTAAATTTGCCTTTTGGATCATTATTTTTTGTTGAATTGGTAATGAAAATTAAAATCCGTTATCCCTTTGTCGACAAAAT
>JAYSSX010000288.1:0-3599 GCA_043720315.1 Pseudobdellovibrionaceae bacterium
ATGAGCTGCCTTTCTAAAATTTCTTTCTTAACTAATTGAAATTTGAGGCTTAATTGCAAAAAGGCCAGCTCGCTTTTTAGTTCCTATGAAATATTCGGGCTATCATCTGATCATCATCGACCAGCAAAATTTTATGAACCATCAGTTCCCCCTAATCCGGCTTTCTCAAGTGGATTACTTGATTATTAAAGCAACGACGGGGCCACTTCCCGGACCAAGTTCCAAAAGCCGGACATCATGTTGATTCAACTATGAAATCCGTGGATTTCATTTTTTAGAAAAACACCGTTGAAAAAAGTATGCGCTCGACTTTAAGCACTCTTGAAAGTGATGTTTTTTGAATACAGGATTGAATTCACTTAGGATTTTTAAATTAAACGCAGAAGTTTGACATTTTTGAAATAAATATAGGATTTGGCGGCCATTTTTTCAAATTGATCCCTAGGGCGGGGACTCATCCAGTGGATCGAATCAGCCGCCTATTGAAATGAACAAGATCCCCGACAGGATTGAAATGGCGACTGTCAGGTCGATATAGCTTGGGTAACGCGAATAGGGCATGGGGATTGGGTTTTGTTCATCTATCAACGTATTTCGACGTAGAAAGTTACGGCTTGAAGAATGCAATCAACACCTCTGAAACTTAAACTTCGACTTCGATTTAACCATACGAGGATCTCATGAAAAAAATGGCGACAATTTTTTGCTCGTTGTCTATTGTATGTACGCTATCGATTGCAGAAGCTGCATCGAAGTACGCAATTGTGGTTTCTAGCGGCCAGCAGTCGTCAACTGCAGGCGATGCCCTCGTTAAAGCCAGCCAGTTTTTAAATTCTTCAGGCTATTCACAATCTCTTGTGCTGTCGGATAAGCCTGCGGAAAATATTAAAGTAACGGGCCCAGCCACAAGCAAAGGCCTCCTTGATGCTTTTAAACAGTTGGGTGACCAGGTTCAGGCCGGAGATCAAGTGCTGATTTACATGATGGTGCATGGATCTCCTACGGTTGCTGATGGGGATAAACACTCTTTGTGGTTGTCAGATGGCCCTTTGAGCTACTTAAAATTTCAGGATTATTTAAAAGACTTAGACGGTAAAAGCGCTCTTGTAGCATTCGTTGATGCCTCCTGCTTTTCAGGATCGAGCTTGGATTTGGCTTCAGAGAACGTATGCGTTGTAACCGCAGCAAGGCCGAACGAAGAAGCCTTTGCCACATTTGATGCGGATTTCTGGAATGCGGCTTCCGCTGGTCTTGATTTGGAATCTATTTTTTTGAAGGCCAGGGGAAATCATTTGTACTGCGCATCCCCTATGATTTCTACTCAAGAAGGTGCATTGGCATCTAAAGCATTATCCAATACCGGAGATTTTTTTACTCAAGGAAACTTTCAAAATTTTAGGCAGTTTTTGGGTGATTCACCAACCGGGCAAAGTAATATGACTTTGCCAATAAGCAGTCTTATAGCGAACATTTCTGATCAGATTCCGCAGTACGGTTTGAATGGGAATGTACAAGGACTCAATAATTCATTTATTTCCTATTCGCAGTCTGCGTCCCAATCGCAAAGCCCCAGTTTAGGCGGCATCGATATGTCGCAATTCATGAAAGAAATTACGGTGGCAGGTGAAAACGTGAGTCTTTTAAATCTAGCGATGAGTGATTATGAGCAGATTATTCTAACAGCAAGAACAGAATTAACAACTGTTGGAGTAAGTCTGGAGACAAAAAGTGCTGCTCAAGACAGAATTCAAAAGGCAAATAGCTTCCTCCAAAAGAGACTGGAATTGATCCAGTCTGATAGAAATTTTTCGGCAGTCTTTTATAATTTCAACAATAATTTTAAGTCGTTCTTAAATATAATGAACATTCAGGCCAAGGTTCCGGTTGTTCGTGCTGAACGTTTGGTGTTTACAGATTTGTATAAAACACTCGTAAGAACTCAACACAAGGACGCGTGCAAAAGATTTATATTTTGATGCGTCCAAAATTACTTCCCTGTGAAGCGGGCCGAATAAAAGGCTCTGTCGAAATAGTATGGAGCCAGTCTGCAAAAAAATTCCGTCCCCGAAAAATATTTTCCTGAAATTTCAGAGTTTAACGGGGACGCATTTTTAATAGAAACTGTTTTATAAAATTTGATTTTTATTTTTTCGAATTTGGGATCTAATTTCAGTCATGCTACCAAAGGAAAAAACAGGCTTCAAAAGGTTGAAGCCTGTAGGATCAAAAATCCATCAGGTTGGAAGTGTTTTATAGTCGCTGGCAGATTATGTCATCAGCTACTTGCTGTTCACCGTCAAAAACATCTATTGTTATCAAACCTGCAAAACCGCCGGCGTATTGTTCAACTCTGTAAGTTGATTTTTCTGAGCTGCATTCTAAAGTCTGAAAAATCTGATCGGGCATAATTGGCCCACTTTTAGTTCTTTGGCAGGAAAGATCAGCTTTATGAATGCTCCCATCAAAAGTTGATTCTGCGATATTAATAGTTGTTTTCTATTTTTTTGTAACAATATTAACTACATATCCGTGATCAGCCATAGCGTTAGAGCATACGTAGGAACTATTTGGAATACCCTTTGTTTTCGATGCCGGGTCGCGAACCGGCTGCTTTGAATAGGCGCCAACACTGAAAATGATACTTACTAAAAAAATACTTAATTTATTCATTTAAAATTTCTCCTTATATTATATATCGTAGCATTTATTAAATTTTGTAAAAGTCTAGAAATTTATCGGTCAAAACCCAATCTTTATCGCGAATATATTGCTTATGGCTACAGCGGACCTTTTGGACCAGCCGCTAGCTTTGTTGACCGATCAACGGGTTAGGGGGGCGTTTGTTAAACCGTTACCAAAGGTCATCCATTTAGAAAAGTGAAAAATCGGTCCCCGATAATTCAATTTGATTTTTCGGGGACGGCGTTCAAACAAGAAAATTTTTATAGCGGGGACTTGAAAACGAAACCATCCAATTTAGATGGCTCTGGTTGATTTGAAATTTTTTAAATTGAAGACTTTATCGACCAATCGTCATTTTTGAACTTTTACATTGAAGTCGAATGCTTCATGTTCAACCTGGGTATTCTTCGGAATTTGCACTTTCGTTAAATTGTTTTTAATGAAAGCCCCCTGCTCAATTTTCAAAACAGAATCAGGGATAGTAACGATGGTTATTTTGTTACTAGCGAAAGCTTCGCGGCCAATTGTAGCAATGGAATTAGGAATCACAACGTGATTAAGTTGGTTACCCGCAAAAGTAGATCCTTCAATTTTGGTCAACGAATCAGGAATCACGATGTCGGTTAGTTGGTTACCCAAAAAGGCAGCCTTTCCAATCGTTTTGACACTTTTAGGAATAGCGATATGGGTGAGCTCATTTCCCGAAAACGCCCTGAACCCTATGCTTTCAACAGAGTCAGGAATAAAGACACTGTTTATTTCACGACCCGAAAAGGCATTTTCTCCAATGGCCGTGACAAGTTGGTTGTTTATTTTTTCAGGAATAACGACATCCGTAGTTCCAGAACAATTAAATTTCACGATTGTGCCATTGTTGAACTCAAAACAGTCAGATGGTGTAGCGACGTCGGTTTTTA
>JAYSSX010000289.1:0-1728 GCA_043720315.1 Pseudobdellovibrionaceae bacterium
TTTGGCAGCGATTTTTCCAGTTGCGGCACTAAAAGTTTCCAATAAAGGGCGGTATGAGTTTTAATGCGCTTATTTTTATTTTTAATTCTTTCAGTCGCAGTTACAGGAGCGCATTCTACTTGCATTGGTGCAGACGCAGTTGATTTGGCAAAAGCGCTTTCGATGGAGGTTACCACTGCTAATCCTAAAATTATTTTTTTCACGAGCTTTACCTTCATCTTAATTTCCGGATTCTGCCATATTGATATGGCCGCGAGATTTTAGGAAGCTGATCAGTTTTTCATATTTTTTGGCATCAATTTTTCCCATGAAATTGGTTACGATACCGTTGCGATTGTCTTGTGTTATAAAAAGCACGGCTTCCGTTGTGTTGGTATTTGGATTGAAAATGTTTTCGACCCACATATATTGTTCTTTGTTTAAAACAAATTTGCCGGGAAGATTTAAATTAACCTGGGCTTTTGGTGCATTGGAAATGCCACTCGGCAAACCTGATTTCAATAGGGTAAGATCTCGGGAAACGTCTTCAATTTGATGCCTAATATCAGTTGGCATATTTTCACGGCTGGAAAATTGATTCATACTTTCAATTGCCCAGTCCACCGGTTTTACTGTAACGGCACCTACGACGGCATCTTTTAAAGCTATTGTTTCTGCAGGGTAAAAGTGAACGGCTCCCCAAATGGTGAAGAATCCAATCATAGGATAAATGACTACCTTTGCCGTTTGTATTAAAAACGACAAACTTAATAGTATGGCTAAAAATGGCTTGGTTTTACTTTTCATAAATTCCTCGTAGGAGTTCCTGTAAAGCAATGAAGCCAGAACCATTCCGCCGAAAACATCTAAAGTTCACATGAAGTCGATTTTAAAACAGGTCTGAGTTTTGTTACGAAGCATGCGCCTTTTAAGTTTTACGGCCGCCAAAAAGTTAGACAGTTTTGGATGGCACAAATAATAAGATCGGAAATTATAGCCTATCGAGGTTTGAATAAATATGAAGTGATTTTAAGGGCTGCCGACAAGCAGCTTTTTGTATTTTTGCCAATGCACAGACACACTTTTGATGCCTCTAAGGCACTCTGAATTGTTCTTAGGGCATTTTTTATCCTTTTTTCTGCCTACGTTAAAGAAACCTTAATACGAGGTAGACGATCCCGATATTCGGTGTTAAATGTTTTTGGAATTTAATTATTTATTAACAACAATAGATAACCATTTAATACAGCACCATTAACAGCGGCTTTAAGATAAGAACCGAAAAAGCCTAGATTAATCCTGTATAAGGTATTATCTGCTTTTACAAAAAGGACTTATCATGACCTCGACAGAGCCAGTTTCTGACTTTTCTCAATTTGCACTTAGACCCGAATTGCAGGCGGCGATCGCCAAAATGGGTTTTACAACTCCAACTCCGATTCAAACCGAAGTTATCCCGCACTTGTTAGGCGAAGAACCAAGAGATTTGGTGGCTTTGGCTCAAACAGGGTCTGGAAAAACAGCGGCATTTGGTATTCCAATGGTTGGAAAACTTGATGCTAGTTTAAATCAAGTACAGGCCTTGATCTTGTCTCCGACTCGTGAATTAGCAGCGCAGATTCAAGAATCGCTTGCTCCCTTCGCTGAAGCATTAGATCTTCGTGTACTAACTATTTATGGTGGAACAAGTTACGACGTTCAAAGACAAAAACTAAAAAGAACTCCTCAGATCATTATTGCAACTCCAGG
>JAYSSX010000290.1:0-6012 GCA_043720315.1 Pseudobdellovibrionaceae bacterium
AAAGTGGAAGCCGGCAATTATCCCGAGTTAGCCACAGCAAGTGGCAAACATAAGATCATTTTTTTCGCCAATTATCACTGCCCTTATTGCCCTCAGGTACCGCAAAAAATTCAAGCTTTAACGGCAAAATTCAAGGATCAGCTGAGTGTCCATTTCCGATTTAATCTTCCCTCCGGAGATACTTCAGTCGCCTTCTTAGCGGGCTTAGCTGCCCATTGTGCGTTCGAGCAAAAGAAATTTACTGAAGTCCACAACGCCTTCTTTTCAGCACCTCCTTTGGAAGAAGAAAAAATTATTGAAATCGTAAAAGAACAAAATTTGGATATGGCTCAGTTTGAAACTTGTTATAAGTCCGACAAGGCCCGAAACTCGGTACAACAAGAATTAAAAGGGTTAGAAAAAATCAACATAACTGGTGACGCCATTGCTTTCGTTGATGGATTCCGTCTATTACTTCAAGAGCCTATTCAAGACTTCGAAAACATTCTCAATCTAGATTAATTTGCTATTCTAAAAAACATTTACTAAGATTTCTTGTCTATTACTAACCAAAGGAATCTTATGCTGAAGTCTTTCGTAGCCGTTTCCATTTATCTGGGTTTAGCGTTCTTTAATTCATTCGCCCATGCTGAAGGTTTGATCAGCGTCAGCTCTTTACCTTATGGTAAAGACAAATTTGAAGGTTTCTTGGTAAAGCCCCAACAAATTAAAAAAGGGACTCCCGCGATTCTAATGATTCACAATTGGATGGGTGCAACAGATGAAACCGTTAAACAGGCTAAACGATTTGCGGAACTAGGTTACGTCGTAATGGTTGCTGATGTATATGGTAAAGGGGTCCGACCTAAGGATGCTACTGTAGCGAGAATAGAGGCGACAAAATTTAAAACAAATCGCAAACTACTGCGCGAAAACCTCAACATTGCTTTGAAAACTTTGAATCAGCAAAAAGACATTGATACTGGAAAAGTAACGGCCGTTGGTTACTGTTTTGGCGGGACAGCAGCCTTAGAATTAGTTCGTTCCGGAGCTAAAATTGCTGCTGTCATTTCTTTCCATGGGGGATTAGATAGCCCTACTCCAGAAGATGGTAAAAATATTAAGTCTAAAATTCTTGCCCTACATGGGGCTATTGATCCTTATGTTGCGGAAAGCGATTTAAATGCCTTCGAAAAGGAAATGAAAACTTACAAAATAGATTATCAATTAGTAAAATATGCGAACACTGTGCATGCATTTACTGAAGAGGGTGCTGGTACCGATAACAGCAAAGGTGCTGCCTACAATGCGACTTCTGATAAAAGATCTTTCCAAGCGGCAAAAGACTTCCTAACCGAAGTAAATCTTTAATTTTCATAAAGACATAAGTACAGATTGAGGTTCAGTCTAGCCGTGAAACATTTCAATTTCCCGGCTAGATGCGACCTAAGACCAACTACAGTACAGCCTTTATTATTCCGAATTAAGTAAGTCAATTTAAGAGAGGAATCTCATGAGAAACTTATTTTTTGGAATTTTTATTTCTGTATTTATACTAACTGGTGTTCTTTCCTACTTTCACGCCGGGTTTTTATGGAGCTTAATCCTGACAGTTCCAGTATTTGCGGTGGGGCTTTATGAAAGTCTACAAACTAAAAAAGCCATTCTAAGAAATTTTCCTCTTCTGGGAAACTTTCGTTATCTTTTTGAAATGATCAGACCGGAAATTCAACAATACTTTATTGAAACCGAAACAGATGGTTTTCCCGTTGCTAGAGAAATTCGTTCCTTGGTTTATCAAAGAGCAAAAAGACAAACCGATACCTTACCATTTGGTACGCAAAGAGATGTTTACCGAGAGGGTTATGAATGGATTAACCACTCCTTATCACCTAAACATGTAGATCCAACAAAACTAAGAGTAAAAATTGGTGGCCCTCTCTGCAAAAGACCTTACTCAGCTAGCTTATTTAATATTTCAGCAATGAGTTACGGCGCCCTCAGTAGCAACGCTATCCAAGCTTTAAACGGTGGTGCACATCTAGGTGGATTCTATCATAACACGGGTGAAGGTGGGGTCAGTCCGCATCACCTCTCTGGTGGCGGAGATTTGGTTTGGCAGATTGGTACAGGTTATTTTGGTTGCCGCAATGAAGACGGAAATTTTTCTCCTGATCTTTTCAAACAGCAATCCAGTCACGAAAATATCAAAATGATTGAAATCAAGTTATCACAAGGGGCCAAACCTTCACATGGTGGAATTTTACCCAAAGCAAAAATCACTGAAGAAATTAAACAGATCCGAAAAGTAAGTGGCGATCATGATGTGGTTTCCCCTCCAGCGCATACTACTTTTTCTAGCCCTCGAGGACTACTGAACTTTGTGTCTCAGCTAAGAGAATTATCAGGTGGCAAACCTGTGGGATTCAAATTGTGCGTTGGCCAACCATCTGAATTTATCGCAATCTGTAAAGCCATGGTCGAAACAAAAATTACTGTCGACTTCATTACTGTCGACGGTGGCGAAGGTGGAACTGGTGCTGCTCCTTTGGAATTTTCCAACAGCGTCGGCGCTCCTTTAGAAGAAGGTCTTACTTTTGTTAACGACATCTTAAAAGGATTTAATTTACGCAAAGACATTAAAATTATTTGTTCAGGAAAAGTAATGACAGGGTTCAATCTGTATTCTCGCCTTGCTCTGGGGGCTGATCTTTGCAATTCGGCACGGGGAATGATGTTAGCATTGGGATGTATTCAGGCTCGTAAATGTAATACAAATCACTGTCCAACCGGCGTTGCAACCAGCAATAAACAATTGGTATATGGACTGGTTCCCGAAGACAAAAAAGTCAGAGTTTACAATTTTCACAAAAACACCTTGCATGCCTTTGCTGAACTTCTGGGGGCTTCCGGTTTGGTCAGCTCACAACAAATTTCAAGGTTTCAAGTCAACCGACGAGTGGCTGGCGGTTCTGTGAAAAACTATGAACAGCTTTTCCCAACGATTGCTGATGGCTGCTTCTTAAACGGGCTAATTCCTAAAAAATATAATTTTGATTTTGAGTTAGCACATCCCGACTCATTTGAGTTAATATACAGCTATGACCGGTTACCAAATGTTGGATAAGAAAAAAATTCTAGAAATGATCCTTGAGCAACTTAAACAAGAGCGTGGCATTTTAATGGAAGCCGCGCAGGCGACCTATGAAGCTGCGACCCACGAAGAAAATAAACCAGAAAATGAGTACGATACACGTGCATTAGAAGCTTCTTACCTGGCTGGTGCGCAGGCAAAACGCATCGGCGACATTGATGAAGCCCTTTCATTACTGAAGAATTTTACTTTGAAAGACTTTACCGCAAACGATCCGATCAGTGCTTCAGCCTTGGTTAAAGTGGAATTGAATGAAAAAGTTAGTTTCTTATTTTTATTACCCAAAGGTGGCGGCCACATTCTTCAATTAGACGGCAGATCTCTACAGGTCGTTTCGGCTAATAGCCCTCTGGGTGCCGCTTTGATTGGCCTTAAAGTCGGCGAAATTGCTGTGGTCGAAAACGGAAAAAATTCCCGCGAATACGAAATATTATCTGTTCAGTAAAGCTGAACCAATCACCCAGTTCAGTAAAGCTGAACCAGTCAACCAGTTCAGTAAAACTCAATAAAAAAGGCCTCCTTCCGGAAGCCTTCTTCAATTCATCGCATTTATTTATATGAAAACTAATTCGCTGTTGGTGCGCCAGCCTCAACTTCTTCATCGTCATTACCACCGATAGGGTCAGCATTGGGCCATAAAAACTCATTGAAGTGCTTGTCGAAATCAGCAGCCATTTTTAGCCCAGTCACTCGATTTCTCAAAGTAATTAAATTTTCATCATTGCTGTCGTTACCGCTGGCGCTCCAGTTTTGTGAACCAAAGATCATCTGCTCAGCTTTGTACGAATTTCCTTCTTTTCTCAAAAGGATTCCGATTTTCTGGTGATTTTGTTTCCAAATGCCACCTTTGCTTTTTCCGTTTTTCTTTAAAACGATATCGCCATTACCAAATGGATTTTCTTGCAATAGCGTGGCATCGGCTTTTTTAGCGGCCCAAGAACCATTAGTAAATCCAGTCGGAGTATCTAAAAGAACTTCAACTTTAACGCCACGAGAAGCTGCCAATTGAATTGCGCGAACGTAGTCAACACCGGCAGCGCCAAACATAGAAATTCTTAAGACGTCACCGGCCTTAGCCGAGTGAAGCATCGGCAAAATGGAACGATGTTCCGCATCGTCTGTTGGCGAAAAATAGACTTTTAAATCGGTATTATCTTTAGCGAAATAGAAAAGTCTTTTCGTGTTTGGACGCTTCATTCCATGGAATCGTCCCATTCGATAAGTGGATGATTTCAAACCTTTAAAATCTTTACTACCGGGTGTACCCTCGGGAACGTAATCATACATTTCTTTAAATTCTTTTATGAAAGAAGTCGCCACTTCGTCATTTTTGATGAAGAAGCCCATGTTCGAATTTCTTTCTGTACCCATACAAGTTCGGGCCACATTTGCTGTCCCCGTCCAAACACTGTATTTATTGCTGGCATTTTTGAAAACGAAATACTTGTTATGCATAATTCCGTCATCTTTACTTTCGATTCGACCTTTGGCATCAAGATCGGTCTTAGCATCTGCCGCCAATGCATTGATTAAGCCTTGCGTACCGACGTTATATTGAAAACCCAAATTTGTTTTCACGCCATCACCTAAAGGTTTTAAAATCCAATTATCATAAGCGGGCCCTTGCGGCGGCTTAACATAAGAAAACGTAAGCGGACCTGTGACACCAGGAGAAAATCCCTCTTGGTCAAAAACCCCTTTAACATTCACTCCACTTGCGATTTTTCCCATTAAAGCGTCGTAAACACCCTTCATACTGCCAGTCACATCATCGATACCATATAAAGCCATATATATTTCTTTGATACCTTCTTGATCAATTTTTTTAGCCAATTGCGAAGCCAAAGCTTTGCTTTGGTCTACTTGATCTTCTGGGGCCATGATCTGAGTCGTAAAAAACCATTCCGAATTATCCTGCAAACTTTCTTGTATGATTACGCGTTTGCCTAATTCTAATTTAGGATCTTCACGGCGCATTTCAGCCGCTGGTGTAATCACAGGAGTTTTTTCCAAACATTCATAATCAGAAAGATCAGGGCATAAAATAAACTGGGTTGATGACGACATTAGACGAGCCATAATTTTATCAGCTAGTTTTGCCTTTGCCTTTTCAAGCGCATCAGGCGTCAATGTCCCGTCTTCTCCATAATTAGTCATCAGGAAGCCCAAATACTTAGAAATTCTATGGGTGTAGTTTTCCTTTTCTGCTGCAGTTCCGGCTGTAGTCTTTAATACCGTAGCGAGTTTTCTTTTTACTAAATCCAAAAATTCATTTCCGTCGCCAGGAAGGGCCTCAATCCAATCTTTTGAATCGGGATTAGAACTGGCGACCACACGGGTGACCCGGTGTTCTGGAGACGTTTGTACGACGGGTGCGTTTGAAGTGGTTAGATTCGATTCTTTATGCGCACATTGGACAGTGACAAAAAGAAAAGCCAATAAAAAATAGACCGATTTTTTCATTAGTTATGTTCCTTAAAATGGTAAGAGTTCATCTTTTATTTTAAGGACAAATGAAAAAAAATGATAAGAAATTCCAAGAATCGTCTAGTCGTGACCAGCGTTAAAATGCGAAATTAACCAATCCCCAACCCTTGACGCAGGACCGGGAAGCGGTTTTAACGGTTTTAGGCCAATAGGCAAGGTTCCCTTTTTTACAAAGCGCTCTATTTGGCAAGGAATTAAGGAAATTTCAGTAGGCAAACTATAAGAATTATGTTTCTATCTGGCCTCAACCGTCCGTTCTCGTGATTCACAATGTATTTTGTCTTTCAGCGAATGGCCCCAAAGCTTTTACTGGAGGCAAATATGGGAAAAAAAATATACGTAGGTAACTTATCTTATTCAACTGATGATCAATCATTAGCTGGAATCTTTTC
>JAYSSX010000291.1:0-2146 GCA_043720315.1 Pseudobdellovibrionaceae bacterium
CAACTCTGCAAATTTATTTGTATAGAATTTTGAAATTGGATTTTGTAAGGATATTTCTTCACGAACTTTAAATGATTTAGCGCCTTCAATATCGGTACGTTGAAGAACAAATAAAGATCCAGCTTCTTCGCATTTTAAGATCATCAGATTATTTCCTAATTTATAATTATTATAATTAAAAATTTCCCCATCAGTGCCGCCGGGGCATAGCTTCAGGGAAACGATTTTTCCTAAATCGGATGAGGTAATGGCTAAAAGTGACTGCGTTACTAATAGCGTTAAGATAAGGGCAAAGGTTTTCATTTAAATCTCCTCAAATGTTGATACCGTTCCAAAGTCTGTGGGATTAATTTCCATTAATTCAAACCGGAGCGATCTTTCGAATGATTTGTGTAGCAATAGGTATTCCAGGTTCAATTGAGTTTTATTCGATCTAAAGGCAAAAGAGCGGCTAACCGATTGAGGCTAAGACAAATAAAAGGCCTTTTCGATCCCCCTCTCCGTTTTTTAGAAGGGTGTAGTTTATGCCAAGTCTTTGGGAACCCGCCAAAACCAGCCTGAAGTCTTAATAAAACGAGAGTTTAAATACCCGCATCTTTGCAGGATTTTGTCCATATACGACTGTTCGTTTGTGTAGCCATAGCCAGATCTTCGGAGCACTTTGATTTTATTGTTTAAACCTTCAGATTTGGCCGTGGTTAATCCCGATGTAATGTACGCTTCAATGTAGCGTCGATTCTTTTTGATTAATAGCGCCAGTTTCTTAAACGGTTTGATCCCAGATTCACGAACCAACCTGTACCATAGTGTCAGAGACTTTCTAAATTCTTCGACTTTTGTTTTATCCAGTAAATTGTGGAAATACTCCACTAAAATCATTCCATTTAAAATGTTTTTATTTATTTTTTTTAATTGATCGAGCATCTTTAAATCTGATTTCTTAAGCTTCTTTTCCCGCTCAACAAGTACAAATCTCCTGTGCGGAGCCAGCATCTTCAATTGAAACTTATCATTGGCCGCGTCAGCTAATCTAAACTCAGCCTTTCGTAGATCATCAAAAGTATCGTTAACCTTCTGTGCTAAATGGAACCGATCCACACAGATTTGTGCGTTCGGACAAAACTTTTTAATTATTAAAATAAACGGATCGTGCATATCCACTGAAAAAAAATTGATTTCAGCACGCTGCTCTGGGGGTAACACCTGCAAGCACTTTAATAACGAGTATTTATCGCGACCCGGCGCATTTGACAGGATTTTTGATTCAAAAAAACAAACCAAATTAGTTACAAATTTTATCTCCGGCCGTGTAGAACTATCAACCTTTGGCATCGTTCTAAAATGAACTTCATCGGCACTCATCTTTACAAAACTTATATCCTTTGGAAACACCATCAGTGGCTTCATCATTTTCATTCGGCGTTGATCTAAATCCCACATCGTTTTGGAATTAAGTTTAAAAAATCTAGCCACTGCTGCACAGGGAAGTTCTTCCATCCAGCGCCCTGCTAGTTCACATAGTGATAACCTTAAATTCTGAAAATTTGGATGTACAAATGCAATAGCGGCTGATCTCACCTGATCCATACAAATCGAACATGTCGCGCGCAGTTGTAAAACAATGATTTCTACATACAGAAAGGCTCCCAGCGCAGGCCCTCGGACCTTTCGCTCTTTCCACTCACGAACATACTGAAGCGGACTAGCACAGTGATGACACCTGCAACTTTCACGCTGTTGCCTTAAGGTTAAAGTTAAACTCAAATTTTCTTTGTCTGTGGCATAACTTTCAATAGTTACATCTTGCAATCCAAGACACTCAATGATTAAATTTTTGAAGTCCATCCATGGCTCCTTTAGTTAAACTTTTTGTAGTAAAAAAATTAAACCAAAAGTAAAGTCGCACCACTGATTTTTAATTAAAAATTATTCGCTTTTGCGACTTATGAAAATCAATCAAAACTAACCTAAACTTTAGTCCTAACGAAAAGTGTCACATTCTGAAAAACGCAGAGCCCAATTGCCGCTAGAAATGGATTAACGTACTCGGGTGCCTTTGCACAGATCCACAATAGATTGATCCAATGCCACTGGCCCGGAGTAGATTTTATTTGCTTCTAAAATGCCATCGGCATTTCCTAACGAC
>JAYSSX010000292.1:0-2957 GCA_043720315.1 Pseudobdellovibrionaceae bacterium
CCCGAAATTTCTATATTCATCTGGGGTAAATGCAAAATTACTTTTGTACCCACAATCGAATCTATTGTTAAATTTCTTCTTAAATTCAGGGGGACTAAATCCTCACGCTTAATCAGCATCAAAAATCCAGTTGTCGAGGCCTCGATGATTTCGGCGTACTTAGCAATTTTCGCCAAGTTCTCGATGGCACTTACATAAGATACCTGCAATGGTGTGATATCACGTCTAGGAGCAACCCGCCGGTTCTTCATTTTACTCAGAGCCGTTTCATCGTCGTATTTCTCAACTTCAGCTGCGTTCGATTTCTTTTTTGGCTTTGCCATAAGTCCTACTTTCTTCCTACATTTTACTTTTCGGAAGAACTAGACTAAAGTTAAGTTGAATAGTTTAGTTCGCAGTAAAAGATGGCTATTTGATAGTCGCTTTTTTGTAAGATCATTCCTAATCCACTTAGTACTTTAAATTCGGATTTATTGATCAACTCAAATGTCTCAATATGGGACGAGATTTTTTTCCAATTTCCAATTTGAAGACTGGTTACTACGAGAGGCTGGGTTTCGCCTCGGAGGGATTTAAATATCGATTCTTTGGCCGTCCATAAAGAACCAGGGCTAGGCATTTCATTAATCTCTTCATCATTGAATCTGACCCGATAGATAATTTCAGGGCGCACCCTGGAGAACTGTTCGATATCCAATCCAATTCCAACCGTCTTATTATTCGGACTTGTAACATAACAAAAGCCACCTAGACCTTTGGCGTGCGATATAGAAGAGACCAAAGAGTGTGGATATC
This sequence comes from Pseudobdellovibrionaceae bacterium, assembly GCA_043720315.1. GTDB lineage: Bacteria > Bdellovibrionota > Bdellovibrionia > Bdellovibrionales > Bdellovibrionaceae > JAYSSX01. The sequence goes on from JAYSSX010000292.1 coordinate 796, forward strand.
TTTTTTTCTGTTCATTTAAAAGGGAGTGAATTTTTTTACTGTGGTCGTCTATTTGCGAACCTAGGTCGGAATGAATGTGGATATCTAAGTCGCTTAACGCTAAATTTTTTTGAAAGGCCTTTTTATCATTGGCGTCTATCTGAATAATCATGATCGTTCCTTAAAGAAACTAATTAATCTAAATATATCAAATATTTACAGCCAATTCATTTTAATTTTGTTTTTGATGCAGTTTATTTAATTTGCCAAAAATCACCGGTAAAGATTTGATTGAAGGTATCCAAATGATGTTTTGCGGGGGGATTGATGAAGCTAGTCATTCGTTTACTTGTTCTAAGTTTACTGACGACTCCATTGTTATTTGTTTCTAAATCACATGCATGGGGCAACCTGGGACATAAGACCAGTGCACAAATCGCCTGGGATCTTATGGATGCTCACACCCGAGCTAAAGTCAGCACTATCCTTCAGAACAAGGACTTCGTTGAATCGGCAACGTGGGCTGATGAGGCGCGTTCACAAAAACCGTGGAAGTATACGATGTGGTATCACTTCGAAAAAGCGGCAGATGGTTTTAATTATTTAGACAACTTGAAACAACAAAATGAAGAAGCCCAAAAAAAGGGTGGATTAATTCAGGCCTTATTCGTGGCTGAAGATATTTTAACTCGACCCAATGAATCTGCAATTGATAAAGAAAATGCGATGAAATTTTTGATTCATTTTATAGGTGATATCCATCAGCCTTTCCATACCGGTCGGCCAGAAGATAACGGCGGCACAAAAGTTAAGGTGAATTGGCTGGGTGAAAAATTGTCCCTGCATCATGTTTGGGATACCTCAATTATTTTACAGGGTCATACTGCTTTATTAGAAGATAAAAAAGAAGATCAACAAGTGCCTTTATTAGCAAGTTACCTAGAGAAGAAATTTAAAGTTAATTTTGTAAATGTCCAGTCGACGGCTAATTATGATATTTGGATGAAAGAGTCTATGGAGCGGCGAAAGGAAGGCTATGATCACAAGGATGATAGTGAGCAGTCTTATACAGCACGATTTTCAAATCATGTTGATGAACGTCTTTATCTAGCTGGTGTTCGAATCGCGAACACCGTAAAAAGAATTTTGCAGATTCAGGCGTCGCGCGAAACGACGGAAAGTCTTGTAGATCTTAAGGAAAACATCATTGGGATTGTTGGAAATTTTTTAGAATTTGTATCTTTAAAGCCTAAGCTGGCAGCGGTAAGACCAAGTGAAAACTTGGCCGTTCAAGATTATTCTAATGGGTTATAGTTATTGATCTTAAGAGAACTTCGTAAACTTCCTTTTTTCGCCGTATTTTCATCTAAAGTTTTAGATATGAAATTTCCATAGATACTTTGGTAGTAGGCATCTTCGCAGGCAAATAACGGATCAAGCGGTAATAACTTCTTAACATCGTCTGTTTTTTCTTTTGCTGCCTTTTCGGCAACGACCGCACGATATTTAGTAAACATTTTATCCAATTCAGTGTAAACTCCGGCGTAGGTTACGATATTGCCTTCGGGATTAATTTTTTTATAATCAAGATCGGCTTTTGACGTCTTAAAACTTCTTAACCCTTTTTTAAAACCACAAGCTGGAATACTACTTCGATCAATTAATTCCGGGGCTTGAGTATCTTGAAAGTCTTTGGCGATTTTTACCATTAAATCGTATTGGCCGGCTAAAGGACGACCATCAACAACAGTCAGCAGAATATCTTTTTCTTGTGCAGACATTACGTCAGTAGCAAAGTCATTGGATTTTTTACGGAACAAATTAAAATCAGCAATATAATTTGGTTTTATATAACCAACAACATTGTCCATATTTAAGGCTTTAGCTGCATTTAAAGTAGCAAAATCAAAAATCATCGAATCCGTAATGTTTCCGATACGAGATTTTTTTACATACTGACTGGCTAGTTTCATTTCATCTAACATGTGTTTGCTACCAGTGATTGTCCAATCGGGGCCCATGGCAATATTCACATGGTTTTCAACCATTTTTTGGACGTCCATAGTTTCACTGTACAAAAGCAGATTGGAAAATGGCGACCAAACTACTGATATTCCGTTTGTGCCCAGTTCTTTGATATCATCGTCTGTCATTCCAACTGCATGAATCAAAACCATTCCGGC
>JAYSSX010000293.1:0-6465 GCA_043720315.1 Pseudobdellovibrionaceae bacterium
AGGTCGGCTAAGTGTTTTCCTTTTTCTTTTTGACTGTATTCGACTACAGCCGGAGGATTCTTTAATTCCGAAAGAATGTCCTTAATTTTTTGAATACGACTTGAGAATTGCAACAAATCGGTTTTAGCAATCACAGCGACCCAAGGTTTGCGACTTTCAACGGCCTTGTTAATAATCGTTTCTAATTCTTCTTTCTTTTCAGTATCAATCGACAACATAACCACCAAGATATCGCTGTCTTGAATTACACTGTCCGCCTCATATGAAAGATACTTATTCAGTTCATCTTGACGATAAACAAATCCCGGAGCATCTAGGTAAACAATCTGAGACTCTTCATGATTGTCGATACCAATCACTCGACGCCTAGTAGTTTGTGGTTTATCACTAACAATAGAAATTTTCTCTTTGATGATCGAATTTAAAAATGTACTCTTACCGGAATTCGGCCATCCTACTATACCTACATAGCCAGCTCTGTAATTCATTGTAACTCCTTAATACTTGCTGTCCCATTTGCTGATTCCAAGGGAATATTTTCTAATTCGGCCAAAGCAAATTTGGCGGCTGATTGTTCAGCAATTTTTTTCGAAGAGCCCGTTGCTCGGCCAAGTTCTTTACCATTAACCATCACAGAAATATCAAATTCGCGATCATGTGATGGCCCATTCAGTTCGTTTAATAAGTAGATCGGTGCCGCAACCCCTTTATTTTTTTGTACCAACTCTTGCAAAGCTGACTTGTAGTCGTGATTTCGTTTATCACAACAGTCGTCATTTTCCAGAGCATCATCCAATAGTGGTTGTAAATGTACTTTCACCGCTTCCATACCGCCGGTCAAATAAATCGCTCCAAACAGTGCCTCAAAAGCGCACGACATCACCGACTGCTTTTGCTTACCACCCGTCTGTAATTCGCCTTTTCCCAGCTGAATCTGTTGATCCAATTTAATTTTATAGGCGAATTCTGCCAATGTACTGGCATTTACTAAAAACGATCTGCGTTTAGATAAATCCCCTTCTGAAAGTTCAGGATACTTTAAGTATAGGTATTGCCCGACAAATAAATTGACGGCTGCGTCTCCCAGAAACTCCAACTTTTCGTTGTAACCTTTGCAGACTTTTTTATTTTCAAAAAAGTAGCTTTTATGAGTTAACGCCAAGTCCAATAACTCGGGATTATTTTGCTTAAGATAATTGTACAGCATGCAAAACACCTTCATTGTTTAAATTTTCATACGGTTTAAACTTATCCACTTTTACGATCACTTCTTTACCTCGATTGTTTTCTACGTATTCTTTATCAGAAATTTCTACCGGCCAGAAGTCAGAACTTAAACCCTGCGAATTTTTAGAATCTTTATTTAAAATGAGAACTTTTTTGTGTAATCCGATTTGCTGTAATGCCACGGTTTGAAACCGAGTCGAACTGAGCTGACGTAATAACTGCGCCCGCTTTTTACGTTCTTCCCAAGGGACTGTTTCAATTAAAGACGTTGCTTTGGTACCCGGTCTTTCACTGTAAGGAAAAACATGAATTCTCGTCCAGGGCGTTTCGCAGAGAACTTTATAAGTGTCCTCAAAGTCAGATTCACTTTCGGTTGGGAAACCAACAATCACATCCATACCTATAAAAACATTTCCTAATCGTGATTGAATCTGATTAAGACTTTCAATCACGTCTTGTTGATTATATCGGCGTTTCATATCGGTCAGAACTTTTGTATTGGCACTTTGAATGGACATATGAAAGTGTTTGCAAATTCTTTCGTCCTGATAAATCTCCAATAACCGAGAAGAAACTTCTTTGGGTTCTAAACTGCTTAATCGAATTCGTGCAATTTGAGTTCGCTTAAGAACATTCTCGACCAGGTCTTCAAGAACATTATTTTCTTTGCGAGTTTCATCTTGGTAATCGGCAATATGAATACCCGTTAATACTACTTCTTTAATTCCACTGTCGCTAATTTCCTGCACACGTTTAACTAAAGAATCTATAGATAAACTTCGACTTTTGCCACGTGCATAAGGAATCACACAATAACTACAAAAACTATTGCAGCCGTCCTGAATCTTCAAAAACGATCTGGTGTGCTCGCCTTCTAATCCAAAACCCGCTTCCAAATCGTCTTTTCTAAAAATATTTGATTTAAAAACTTTTTGATCTTTACCTTTGTAGAAGTCCTTGATGATTTCCGAAAGCATACCTTTATGGGAGTTAGCTACTACTAAGTCAACGCCAGGTAACCCACTGAAAGAATCTGTATCGACTTGTGCTGCACATCCGGTAACTACGACTAAAGCCAACGGGTCATTGGCCTTAATTCGTCTAGCCAATCGAACTGCTTCCTTAGTGGCTTCGGCAGTCACAGCACAGGTATTTAACACATGTATTTTTTTTTCAGAATCTAATTTACCTAATTGCGTGCTTAAATTTTTCTGCAACATTCCCGAATCGTAAGTGTTTACTTTACATCCGAAAGTGTGCACCTGGAACTCTTGGCCGATCATAAAATCCAGCCTCCACCCAATAAATGCTTTTCACGATAAAACACCGCAGCTTGTCCTGGAGTCACAGCACGTTGTGGTTCTAAAAATTCTAATTCTGCGTGCCGCGCATGTTTAATTTTCACCTTGGCTAAAGAACCTTTGTGCTGATACCGAATTTTGACATTCAGTACTTCCCCGTCCTCAATTTCATTAATTAAATGAATGTCCCTAACTTCTAAGTGGTCACGATAAAGATATTTTTCATCGCCTACCCAAACCGTGTTAGTTTCGGCTTCGATTTTGATCACGAACAGTTTTTCGTGATGATCCATACCTAAACCCTTACTTTGTCCGTAAGTGTAAAGATGAATGCCTTTGTGTTCCGTCATCACTTCACCGTTCGGGTATCTTTTCATTAAACCTTTTTTGCTATTTAATATCGCTGCCGATACATTTTGCTTTAAAAATTGATCGTAACCTTTGTCACCAACAAAACAAATTCCCATGGAATCTTTTTTGCGCGCTACGACTAGCTTTTTTTCTTCGGCAATTTTGCGAACTTGCGTTTTGTTTAAGTGGCCAACAGGAAAAAGAATTTTAGGAACAATGGAAGGTTCTAGCGTAAATAAAAAATATGTTTGGTCTTTCCAGCCGTCTTCGCTGGTAAAAATGCCTGATTTTCCATCTTCCAGTTGGTTAATCTGAGCGTAATGACCAGTTGCCAAAAAATCACAGTTTAATTCTTTCATTTTTTTTATCAGGTGATCAAACTTGAGAAAGGTGTTGCAGTTCACGCAAGGCAACGGCGTTTCTCCATTCAAATAGCTGTTAATAAATGGGTCTATCACCGAAGTTTTAAATTTTTCTTCGCAGTTTAATACGTAAAAAGGAATTCCCAAGTTATCGGCAACTGACCTGGCGTCATCAACGTCTATACTGGAACAGCAAGTTCCATTTCCTTCTTCGATGTCACACTGAGAATAATCCCAAACTTGCATCGTAGCGCCGATGACTTCATAACCTTGATCAACCAATAGGGCGGCCGCGACCGAGCTATCCACTCCGCCACTCATTGCTACGAGTACTCTTTTCATTTTTGACTCATTATCAGATTTCAATTTCACCTTTACCGTTTACATCCGCCCCTAAAGACCGAATGCGATTTACAATTTCAACTAATTTTTCAACGAAGTAACTAATTTGTTCATCTGTGGTACCCATGCCTAAAGATAAACGCAAGCTGTTCTGCGCCTGTTTGCGTGTTAGTCCAATGGCGATCAATACGGGACTTGGCTCGGGGTTTCCACTGCTACAGGCTGCTCCCGTGCTTACGGCAAATCCTTCGATATCCAAATTCATCAATAGAGTTTCTCCGTCAACTCCATCTATGATTAAACTAGAAGTATTGGGAAGTCTCTGCTCGGATTTGTTAATTGCAACATGAGAAATATATTTTGCGATCCGGGATTCCATCGAATCGCGAAGGATTTCTATTTGTTCTCGCTGCTGAACAAAGCCTTTTGTTTTTGCTGCCATCATTCCAAAACTATAAATTCCCAAAATATTTTCTGTTCCACCACGACGAGAACGCTCTTGGCCGCCGCCAAAAACAAAAGGACTAAACTCGACGCCTTTTTTGACAAACAGCAAACCGACGCCCTTTAACGCATAAATTTTGTGTGCCGACAAACTGGCAAAGTCGACATCAAGGTCGTAGAAATTAAGCGGAATTTTTCCAAAAGCCTGGGTAGCATCGGTATGAACCAAAGCTCCTACTGCATGTGCTTTGAAGGCGATTTCTTTAACTGGAAAAATAAATCCGGTTTCATTGTTCGCTAGCATAACAGTTACTAAGGCCGTTTTTTCAGAAAGAACTTTATTATAAAAATCCCAATCCCAGCGTCCATCTAAACTGATAGGAACTCGGTGGACGACCATCCCCTGTTTTTCAGCCCAATCAGTGGCTTTCTTTAAACTGGGATGCTCCACTTGACTGACAATAATTTCATTACGACCGCTGATTATTTGATTTTCAACAATATTTCGAATGACCGATGAATTGGATTCGCTAGCCCCACTAGTAAAGATGATTTCTAAAGTATGAATTCCTAAAGCATCCGCAAGTAGTGATCTTGATTGCCTTATAATTTGTTTAGGACCACGACCAAGCCAATGAATTGAGCTGGGATTGCCCCACTCACTTAGCACAGAAGGAATGCTTTTTAAGACCTCATCTGCTAAAGGAGTGGTTGCATTGTGGTCCAAATAGATTCTTTCTCTATTGGACATATATAGTTTCCCCTAAAATCGTGTCGTTTTGTAACACAAGCCCTGTTCATACGTCTAGGGAAATTTAGAAATATCCAGCCAAAATCAATCTTTAGAAGCCCAAATCTCTTATGTTTCCGGCCATTCTTTCCGATAAATGAGTTGATGGATTTTCCTAAACTTTCTAGTGAGTTTTTTACAAAACATACCCCCGGCATTCAAACTATTTTGGGCTGGAAAAACATATATGTTTGGAGCGAAAGATTGATTCCCGTTTACGAGTGGAACGGTCACATCTACATCGCTCTTTCTGAAAAACCTCAAATGTATCCCAAAATCGAAAATGCAGTCTATGTCATGGCTTCGCAGGATGACCTAGAAAAGTATTGGCTAGAATTTCAAAAATCGCTTTCGGCTGATCTACCTGACCTTCCGCCATCTACGAATGGGGAACAAGTGGCAGACTTTGACCAGATCAATGTGAATGCTCGAAAACTTCACTCAGAAAGAAAAGAAGATATTCTGGCTTACAATGATCTTCCCGAAATTCCGCTGTCCAACCCCAATGAGCCAGGTGGCGAATTGGAATTTTTATCGGAAGAAGAACGCAAGTCTCAAGTGGGAACCTCTCCCTTAACTACGCTATCGCAATTAACTAACGAGGACATGCCGAGGCAGCGTTCAATTAACACAGGGCTGTTTGATCTGGGTGACTTATCAGAAAGAACCACCGTTCAATTTGCAAATCCAAGCGGACCAAACAACGAATTTATAGACAGCATCTTTGGCGAAATGAAGATTTATTTCAAGCACAGCATGGTTCTTTTAAAGAGTGGCCAATTTATCAAGCCTTGGCGCTGGAACGATCAGTTTTCAGCACCAACTTCAGGATTTAATAACTACCCTTTGGTTGTACCAAGTCCATTCCGTATCGTAGAAAAGACCTTGAAGCCTTACCATGGCTACTTGGTAAAAAATGACGTCAGCGATAAGTTCTTTGCGGAATGGAATGACAGCGTCTATCCCGAGCATTTAACTTTGGCTCCAATTATTATTGAAGAGCAGTTAGTTGGTTTGTTATTAGGTGCTGGTACCAAAGAAAGTGACAGCAAAAATGCGCTTTCTAGAACCGAAGCACTATCTGCGACGATCTCGAAACAAATGCGAGAAAATCCAGAAAAATTCAAAGCTGCTTCCTAATTGATTTGATAAACTTTCACTGATCGTGTGGATTCTTCAGCCATTTCAAATTTCAGCCGATAAATTTTCTTCATTGTTAGCAAACCATCCCAATTGGCGCGTTCTGGCCACTCAATGATCACTGAATCAGGCTGTTGGAAAATATCCCAAAATCCCGTTGTTTCCAATTCTTCTTCACTTCGCAAACGATACAGATCGAAATGGTGAATCTTTTTGTCTTTTATTTTATACTCTTGATGTAAAGTAAAAGTCGGTGACGAAACTAAATTTTCGGGAACGTTCGCAGTCGAATTTTTGTCTATCAGCGTCTGCACCCAGGCTCGAACAAAAGAGGTTTTACCTGTGCCTAAATCACCTTCTAACAGAAACAAATAAGGCTCTTCAATAAGTCTTGAAAGATGATCACAAAAAGAACTTAATTCGAAGAAGGGAAAATTTCTTTTTTCAAGAATTAGTTTCATTTTAATATTTTTTTAAATTTGCGGATAACAGGTGTTATTCCCTCTTG
>JAYSSX010000294.1:0-2974 GCA_043720315.1 Pseudobdellovibrionaceae bacterium
AAGGCAGTGGGGTGCTGACCCTTTGTACCGTCTGCGAATTAAGAGAAGTTTTTTTGGCTAGCGATTCGGCCCAAAGTTGCTGCCACCAAAAACCAAAATTTTTAAGTTGGCTACTGTAACTCCACAAAACGGTCACCCATTCTTGCCGATCAAAACTGGCTAATGCTTCGGCCACGAAACTGACGACAAGTTCTTTGTTTGCTAAGGCCTTGCGGGCTCCAGCTTCAATTGCAGTAATATTAAGTCCCATTAGGTAGGCTGGTACCAATCCCACGTAACTAAGAACGGAAAATCTTCCGCCAACATCAATGGGAACTTCATACTGGGGGACGCCATGTTTAGCTGCTAACATATTAAGCGAGTTTGATTTCTTTTCGGTAATCACTAAAGATTGAGTTTTTAAGTTTTTACCCTTTTGTTGGTATATCTGATCTATAAACTCCAACGTCGCCAAGGTCTCAATGGTTTCGCCTGATTTAGAAATAAACAACCAAAAGACTTTATCTAGATTTTCAAAGGAGTTCATTTGGTTTTCAAACTGAACAGCGTCAATATTGTCAAAATAGACAAAGTTGGATTTCGAAAAATACTGGGAAAGAACTTGAATTCCCAGACTGCTTCCGCCAATGCCGACGATTGCGAATTGGGAATAATTCTTCTTAATATTTTCGAGTGGTTTAAAATCCGAAACGGCTGAACGCATTTGGTCTTGAAGAGCTTTTAAAAGGGGATATTCCGGTTTAAAAAGGTGTTCCACGGAAGTTCGCGAGAGTTCTTTTTGAGTTTCTGAAACAGTTTTGGACGAAGAAATAAACTTCACAATTCCTCACTTAAAAGTAAGGCACGACAGTAGCTCCAAAGAAGTTAAAAGACGAGTTCTTTTTTTTTACAATTCTACTGGGATCTAAGGTAAATATTATTGTCTTTAATTTCCATCCAGTTTTCAGGGGTTTTCGTCACTTCAAATCCGTATTTCAAGTATAACGAATGAGTATCTTTAGTCGCTAGGCATAATCGTCGCAGATTTTTTATATCCGGGTGCGAAATAAGGCATTCCATCATCCACTTTGAAAGTGATTTCCCGCGCCAATCTTTTTCAACATAGACATCACACAGCCAAGCAAAGGTGGCGAAGTCGCTTACTATTCGAGCATATCCGATCTGTAGGGGTTCGTTTTGAGAAGTGCTATACAAACCAAAACACAATGAGTTCGCAATGGATCTGCGCACGACATCTAAAGGAATATTTAGGCACCAATAGGCCTCTTTTGATAAGAAACGGTGAATTCGATCTACTTGCAGCAATGTTTTGTCGGTACTTAAAATGAAAGAATCATTTTTCCAGTGCACAGATTTCTCCGGTCGAAATGGGGAATTAGACTAATACTTCTACAGTATTTTTTTATTGTACAGCTGTTTCGTTTTGAGAATGTCAAATTTTGACTCGAGAGCATACCAATAAGAAACGTTTTGTACGAATTATTTGAGGCGCGGTTTTAAAAGTCCGATAAATCACTTATCCTGTAAGTAAGTAATAAGGGGTCGTTTATGAAACTACTTAAGCAGTTCGTTTTTCTATCTTCATTCGCCGTGTTAGTCTTAGCTTTCCAAAATTGTGGCCCTGCCTTTAAGGTAGTGACCGAAGAAGCGGCTCTTCAAGACTTGGCTACATCTCATGAATATCCACACGTACTAAAAGTGGCTGAAGGAGAAGTAACTTTCAATCAGGATATCGCCTATAGCGTTTATATGGCTACCAATACTATGACCTACAGCTGGAGCTATAAATTAAACGGGTTGTCTTCTGGTTGTACCGAGAAAAACGGAAAAACCAGTGCCGAATACGTCGTTAACTGCAGCAAGGTTGGTTACCTCAGTGTTAAAGCAACCATTTCTGACGGCAATAAAGTAACTATGTTGCCAGAATATCTTTACGACTTATCAAATTCTGTGGGGGCTGGGGAGACGGTGAACTTTTCTATTCGTAGCGGAACAGCATCAAGTATGTGGAATAATGCTAACGAAACGGTAGAAGGTTTTATCGGTCAAAAACTGATGATTAAGAACGACGACACTAGTATGCATCAACTCCATACAAATGGATCTCCGTGCGAGCACGGTAATGCATTTGCGACTGGGCAAACGGCAACCTGTACATTAAACAAGGTTTATTCGCGCGCGGGACAAGGTCGAATTTACGATCATAATTTAAATGGTGATTTCTACTTAACTGTTTACGACGGTTCAAAACTTTATTCACAAAACTGTGCGTCCTGCCACGGAATTCCTGGCGGCAAAGACATTCATGGTTTTACTCCGAATGAATTTTTTGAATCGGTTCGATTCAACGATAAAATGAAGGGTCTGGATACCAAACTTAAAGGGAAAGAGATTGAAGCGATCGCTTTCTACCTTCGCAAGAAATAGTTATTCGTCTCTCACAAAAGTAAAGTATAAAAAAAGCCCATATAAAATGGACTTTTTTTATACTTCAAATGTCGTGCCTAGCCAGCATTTACGGAGCATTAATCTTGTTAAGGCCTTCAATAATTCGTTCTAACTGAGCGCCTTGAGCATCGTCGATAACAAGGTAGCTACAATCTTTATATTGCGAGATCGCGATTTCTTTGCCGTCTTTAACAATCGAACACAGGCTTGTGTAATCTGATTTACAGTTAGAAATCATTTGGCCATCGTCAGTAACCAATGGAGCCACTTCGGACACTGTAGAAATTTTGCTTAAAATTTTATCGATTGATTCTTTTGATAGAGTGGCTACTTTGCTAGAGGTTGACTGGTTGCCAAGCTCTTTAAGGAGGTCGACTTTGCCATTGCTTAAAATTGTTAAGGTGTTAACACTTTTATCGCCACTAGGAAGCTTGGATACAAATTCGTACTTCATTAGAATATTTGGTTTTGGAAATAAATTTGGAAGGCCGTAGGAAGACCGCACTATTAATAAAACGGTTAGAAA
>JAYSSX010000295.1:0-2924 GCA_043720315.1 Pseudobdellovibrionaceae bacterium
AAAAATCCACCCATGTATACGAATTTTATAGTTACTATTTAATGCAGGCGCAGTTGTCTGCAGCTTTTATAGTTTGGCAGCGGAATGTATGATCACGAAGATCTACTTCAAATTCCCCGATAAAGCCGTTCTTTTCGACAACATCTAATTTAGACTTATCCTTGAAGAAGTACACACGAGAATATTCTTTGTAATACACATTCGAGTTTCCGACTATCTTTAATGCATTCTCCTCGGTGGCAGCTGAAACTTCTTCTTGATCAATTTCAATGGGAGAAGTCTCACCGTTGCTGTTTACACCGTACAAATGCAATTCTTGCGAAGCTTGACCATCGTCAGCTTCGATAGTCTCTAAACGAATTCTTCTTTCGAACCCATCTGAAGTTTTAAAGAACCAACTTTTCCATTTCATTGACTCGGCGTCGACTTCGCCAAACTCAGGCTTCAAACTTTGGACAAAACTATCAACCTTTAAATCCGTTTGCGCCGGTGCGGAAATATTTTTCGCGCCTAAACAAGCAATCATACGGTTGTAAATTTCAATAAATTTTTTTTGATCCTCTAAAGATCCGCTGACAACGGTTTGTTGAATAGCATCACCCATTCCTTCTTGGGAATATTCAGAATCGGTAATATTTTCATTGGTAACGTCGATAGCTTGGCCATTAACCATAAATTTTTGATAGACAAAAAGGGAAATCAGACAAATCAGAATTAGTGCGCCTAAAATAATGAATAATTTGTATTTTTTCATATGTGTATTATTATGCCCTTATGAATGCCAAATTCAACTTTAAGCCATATCAACCTGCGCCGAAATACAAAAACAAACACTTCAATACGATAGTAGGCGATTTAACTTCGGCTCATAAAATTGAGGGGCCCGTTAAATCGTTCAAAATACCTACTTTAGATCAGGACCATTTGACTGGTAAACTGTACGAGCCTAAAAAACATACAAAAGAAGTCGTCGTTATGTTTCACGGCCTTAGTGGCAACTGTGATTCTGGATATATGCAACGTACGGGGCAAAATTTTTTAGACTTGGGTTACGCCGTCCTTTTGATGAATCACCGTAATTGTGGTCCTTCAATTGGCCTATCTAAACAACCATATAGTTCAGGCAGAAGTGAAGATCTTGGGAAAACAGTTTATGAAGTTCGTAAACTTTATCCGAATAGGAAAGTTTTTTTAATCGGTTTCTCAATGAGCGGAAACGCCGTCCTTTTATTACAGGCAAAACATTTTCCTTTGCTACTGTCACATTCCAATTATTTAAATGATCCCAAATTTGGAGAATTGATTTCGAGTATCAGGAACCATATTGGCGGCAAATTGGAAAACCCCGATTACGACAAAGTTTTAGAGGAAAATCAATTAAACCTTCCTGACTTTGCGATTGCGGTGAATCCTCCTGCCAATTTATCTTCGGTGAGTAGCCGATTTGGGATAGGTTTAAATCGAATTTATGAAATTAACTTTATGAAAAACTTCCGACGGCATGTGCGTGAGCTGTTTGAAAATAAAGTATTACAAAAAGAAATTCCGGTTTCTATTTTTCAAAAAATTGAAAAATTTGATGACCAGTATACAGCTCCACGAATGGGCTATAAATCGGCGCAAGATTATTACAGTCATTGCTCTTCATTACGCTTTTTTAATTTGATTAAAAGTCCGACTTTAATTATTAGCGCTGAAGATGATCCGATTATAGATGCAACGGATTTTATTCCTTTTCAGTCACACAAATATTTAGATATTTATCTGGAAAAGCACGGCGGACATATGGGCTACCTGGAGGCCGGCGGCAAACGTTGGCTGGATCAAACTTTGACCGATATCGTTTCCAATTGGAACTTGGTAAAAATTTAACTACAGCCAGTTCCTTTATAGTCATAAATAGTTTGTCGGCAGCGTGGTTGATTTTTAGTACATTTCATACGTACATGAAAATGATGGTGATGCCCAGGCCAAGGAATTAACCTAGATAATACCTGACCAGCAAAAGATTTTTCATCCTTATAGGAATTTATTTCGTTATTTTGCAAAGCCATCTTACATAACGCACCTTTGATTTTTTCATCAAGAAAAGTAATATCGATCAACCCGGTTTGGTAACCTACTTTGAAAAGCTCCCATTGATCCTTTAATAAAAAATCAGGATCTAATTTGCCAGCTTCTTTACCCAGGACGCTGTTAAAAATTAAAGAGTTCTTTGCCACGATATAAGATACATCGGCATCCATCCCGGCTTCATGGCCGGAATGCGCAAGTTCGTATTTTTTAGTTTTAGGATTTAAACTATAAATGGCTCCACCTTTTTCCTGACTGACGTCACCAACAACTAGCCCGGAATTTTTTAATTTACTTCGGACGAATTCGCCTAAAAATTTCAACAGAGATCCCATGTCAAACGTACCGAAATATCGTTTTTTACCTGGCGCTAAAAGTTTAAAAAATGAACCGTTATCTGCATTTGATAAGTCGAATAAATTAGTCGCATTCTCTAGAGATCCCTTAGTTGAGTAACCTATTACTTGATCAGTAATTTTTGTCACTCCAGAACCTAATTGATTCGGCACTTGGATCTGAGAAACTTCAGGTTTTTGCTTGGGCTTTACTTTAGGTGCCACAGCTGCGACTGGATTTACCGTCGCTACGGTAACTTTTGGAGTTGGCGTCGGCGTAACGACGGGTGCGACAACAACTACTGGAGCGACCGTTGGTTTAGGCTGAGGGGCAGAAATAACTGGAGCCGCAGGCTTCGTCGTATTTGGTGGTGTCGCAACTTTTACCGGGGTCGACGCCGCTTGTTTTAAGGGTTCCATAGCAGGAACAACAGGTAGCTTAGTTTTAATGATGGCAGCGATTTCCGGGAACAACTCCATAACATCGGAATCTTGATTACCTACGTAAGCTCCAGC
>JAYSSX010000296.1:0-5412 GCA_043720315.1 Pseudobdellovibrionaceae bacterium
CAGCCAATAGTTAAAAGCGTACACAGTTTACTAAGTATAATGATGCCTCCGCTATTTTGGAGTCTCCATATGAGTATGCTTAGCAAAATCGGGACTATACAATCCTAGGCAGCGATTTTGTCTGTATCGGAAACTTTACGGACCGATGCCGCAGGAAATTCAATCACAAAGTGAGTTTCACCGTGAAGTCTTTGATAAGACAGCGTGCCGCGGTTTTGTTCGATAATTTTTTTCGATAGGCTTAGTCCTAAGCCGGTGCCAGACCCCGGCGGTTTTGTTGTATAAAACGGATTGAATAATTTATCGGGATCTTTGACTCCAGGGCCATTGTCAACCAATGACAATTTTGCGGTTCCATTAGCAGTGTATTCGTAGATCAGTTTCATTTTCTTATTATGTTGGTTACATATTGCATCGTGAGCATTGTTTAGTAGATTTACGATGACCTGGCCTATTTGTTGAGCTTGGCAAAATAGTTCAAATCTATCAACGTCACAATAAACATCTAACTCAATTTCGGATTTTTTTAACCGTTGTATTGATAACGAGAGAGGATCTTCGATGATAGCTTCGTAGGAACACCAGCTCATTTCCGAGTTGGAGGTATCTCGAGATAACTTTTGCATACTAGTAATAATACTGGCGATGCGTTTAATATTTTCAGTTATTTTGCTGACGCGGCCGTTAACACGGCCGTGATCGATAGGGGTCAATTGAATTTCTTTTTGTAGGACTTCAACACTTCCTTGCAAAATCGCCAGCGGATTTTTAATTTCATGTGCTATTCCAGCGGCCATTTCGCCAATTGACGACAGGCGCGCCGAATGCATATTTCGCATTTTTTCTTCTTCTAGTTCTTCTTGAATTTTTTTATGCTCGGAAAGATCAACGGCAACAATAATGAACTCGGTGGTCGGCGATCCATCCGCTTTTTTGTTCAAAATTTTCTTTATCTGAATAGAATGAATGACATCTATTTCAGATTTAAAACGTAAGGGAGCTTCAATTACAATAGCTTCTTTGTCTGATTTTTTAAAATCTGTAAGTACCTTGTTTAAGGCACTGGCCCCTTCGGAATCTTGGAAGCCAACTTTTTTACCAACGTAATCGTTTTTTGTGAGGCCATACATTTCGACCATAGTTTTATTAACCTCAAGGTAATTCAATTCGGCATCGATCCAAGTCACTTTGGCCGGCATCGCATCGAGAACTTTTGAAATTCTGTTTTGCGCTTCCCTATTTTGAATCGTTAATTGAACCGATTTGTTGAACCCACGATTTAAATTAATGCCCTTCAGGCCCATAGAGGATAGATAAATAACCCCTATAGTTGCTATTCCGTTTGAAGATGAGCTGCCGCTGAGGCGTATATAGGCTTCCACGAGGGGCGGGAATCCAGTGACGAATAAACTAAAAAATAAAAATAAACGATTGGGATGAAAACTAGTTCCATAAGATTCTATCGTAGCCGCATAGGCGGCAGCCGTAAGGACAGTCGAGAAACTGAGCGAAGGATCAAAATGAAAGGCACCAGTCATATTTATCCCGATGCAAATATTTATCAGTGCACGAGAAACATAAAATAGTTTTTCCCAAAGGTCTAATTTTTCGCTGAAAGTGTTGTAGCGAATACAGATAAAGGATTGAAAACAAACCAAGAACAACTGCGCTATTGATACGGTCAGAAAAATGCTTTCAAATTTATAGGCATTGGATACAGCAAGGAGTCCGATTGGATACAATAAAGAAACCCAGCCAATTTCATGGGCGTATTCTAAATAATGATGGTGAATTTCCTTGCGAGCTGTAAGCATATTAGCTACTTAACTTATCGACATTGCAGAGATAAAGTTAATGGAATTCCAGAAAACTTGTATAGGTATGTCCCGTTTTGAAACAAGATATTTTGTTAAGAATTCAAGAAGCCTTTTTCTGCCTTAACTTAACTGAAAGAGACACTTTAAACTCGGCAACCACTTCATTTCCCGTTTTATCGGGAGTGGTCGCATAGGATCGAAAAGTTTGGGTTTCGCGCTCTTTGCTGGCGATTGCCTTCTGCAATAGTGCTTCAACTTCAAGTCCTTGATCGCAAATAAAATGAACATCGGCTTCGGCTCTTTTTAAAAACTGAGCCTGAAAGTCTTTAAAAATGAAGTCAATCCTGTGACCACTTTTTTCAATGGCCTGAACAGCTTTCAAAGCGATACAGGCTTCAGCCCCCATACCCAGCGCGCCAAAATACATCACATTAAGATGATTTTTGGTTCGGCGCCCTAAACATAATTTAAGTACTGTTTTTTCTGTCGAATTTTCCAAAACCTGAGGTCTGACCCAGGCCAAAAGTGGAATTTTAAAAAAAGTATAAAGTCGTAGGAATAAAGTATTTTTGAAGCGTGTCTTAAAGTCATCCATGACCTAAAGACTAATTACAATTTTGAGTTATGTCCATCTTAGATAAGGCCTACAGACCCTTAATAAAGTTGGAATCAAATTCGGTTTCAAACTCATAGATATCATCAGTGCTATTGCTGAAGTCTCCGTCTTCTTGTATTCCGCTAGAAATAAATGCGACCTTAGAGTCGATCACTAAAGCTGTAGTAAACAGCGTACTAAAAGCTTGTGAGCCAATTCGAGTGTTTACGCCGCCCATTCGCAATTGATTACTCACAGTTAGCAGGTCAGTCTTGTTAATGCTTTCGCTATCCAAGATAACTTGGACATTCACGCCATGCCGTTTTGCTTTTAAGAGTGCCTCAGTGACTTGCGAGCTGGGCGAATGGAACATAATCATTTTAAGGTTACGTTTCGCCCGGCTGACCGTTTCTACCAGTGGCGACTTAATATTGGGCGCCGTACTTGTTGGATTTCCCATCGCCTGTGTCCCTGTCAAAAGAACAAGACTTAAAAGAATGCTTATTGCCTGAACTGATTTCATAAATCCTCCTTGCGGTTACCCGCAAATTTTTAATATTCGCGGTGGACCGCCAAATATTTACTTAGTTTCACCACAGAAAAAGGAACTGGGGGTAATGGAAACCCGAATATAAAAAGTTAATTTTTTAACTAAAAATGGCCGCAGCGAAAAAGCGCTTCGAATGAATAATTTTCTACTAGCGGTCTCAAAAAAAGTGATTTGGGCCTTTACTTTCGTTTCTGGCTTATGATTTGAAGCAAATTGAAGTTAGAGCCATTTTTTGTAATTAATAATTAGAAATTACGAATGATTTCGGGTATAGCTGAAGCCAAACAGGGGAACCCTATGAAAAAGCTGATCATTTTAACATTTAGTTTTATTTCTTTGAACGTATTTGCTATAAACCATAATCCGCAAATGCATTTGTGTCGCCAGTTACAAGGCGAATTTTCTTCTGAAACTTCAGGCACTGACGAAATCGGGTTATGTCAGATAGGAACTTCAAAAATTGGAACCATTGATTTAATGAAATACTTTTATGAAAACGTAAGTACTCTTTCGGTACAATCCTTCATGTCTCAACAAAAAGTTTGTTCCGACGGACAAGTGCTTACGTTGACTAAAGATAATGGATTAGCCACAGTGTATTGTCTGTACAGTGACTATTCGATCATTGATCTAAAAAGCTTGGTGGATTCAGGTTCTTTTTCTACCGCAACACTTCTACAGGTATTAACTCAGCCTTTGCCTTAATGTCATTTTTTGGTTTGATTTTGTTAACAACCTGAATAATGATTGACTTAGGTTGGGGGACAAAATGAATTCTGAATTTAATAGATCTATTAATAGCCAGTTCTTTTTGGGGCTTCTTTTTTCACTTTGTGGTTGTGCGACTTTCGCTGAAAGTACAGGCGGCATTAGCTCTGAACTTATAGGGAAATTTCGAAATACTAATTACTACATTGCCTATGAAGCGGATTATAACGACGCGCAGACGTCTGAAGTTGTGCAGACCATGAGTGGTGCAGTCATTGCTAACGTCGGCCCGACCTTTAAAAAGCATCTCAATATCGAAGGAACTGGAAAATTGAAAGACGGCCGCGTGGTTAACTACGCAGGGCGATATGATAAAGATATTCGCTATCGAGTGACTGAACATCAGTTTGGCGACGGAGTCGGAACATGTGCATTGATGCCATTTAAAACAGTCGCTATGGATTCATCAATGGTAGCACTCGGTTCGGTGGTTAAGATCGACGAAAGTGTCGGTATGAAATTGCCCGATGGGACAGTTCATAATGGCTTGTGGAGAGTGGAAGACATCGGCGACGCTATTAAAAAAGATAGAGTCGATTTGTTCATTGGAAAAGAAGGCAACAATAAGTATTTGGTAGATGGCGGAATTACGCACTTAAAAGCATTAACAATTCGTGTTGTGCAGGCGCCTCCTCTTTACAATTGTGCCGACCAAGAACACGTTACTACAGAATAAAACTCCGTTAGTGGAAAATTACCTTATCCAAGAGGCAGAGGACTCAGACTGGTCGGAAATAAAGAATATTTGTGCGCAAACGGGGCAAGCCGGAAATCCTGTAGAACCAGAACGGGCCGAATTATATTCAGAAATCTGGGTCGGTCCTTACGAAACTATATCGGATAATTATTCGGTTGGTTTAGTTTGCAAAAACGAGGATAGTGTTCAGGGCTATCTTCTCGGAGCGAATGATTCGAAAGCCTTCCGTCGCTGGAAAACAATTCTTTTCGATGTGCCCTTATTTTTTAAAATATTGCTTCGGCGATACCCTAACAATTCAGATGCGAAACGGTTTAAAAGACGATTTTTTAAAAAAGAAAAGTCACCAGAAGATTCTTTCTCGGTGAATGATCTTAAAGAAATTCAAAACTCATTTCCGGCGCATTTACATATGAATTTTTTGCTTCAGGCACGCGGGCAAGGACTGGGGCGAAAAATATTTCTGCAATTTGTACAGATCTTAAAGGAACAGAATGTTCCTGGTTTACATTTATATTGTGGAACCGAAGCAAGAGCATTCTATTTGAAGTGTGGGTTTGCGGAATTCAGAAAAATTGAATTCCGCCCCGGTGTGAACGTCTTTTTAATGACGTATAAAGTCTAATTACTGTAACTGAGTAACGGTTTCTTCACAATTTTGTGTGGTCCAAGCTTCGTAATCAGCAGAGCAATACTTGATTGTTTCTTCGTTTATCAATGGCGGCATGCAGTTTACAGTAGCCTTACAAACATAATCTTCATTGGACTCGTTTTGGTCTTGAGCGATAGTGCAAGTCATAAGAACTGGTTTTTCTTTTTTAAATTTTAATGAACCAGAGCGCTGGTCAGCAGCCAAATTCATCGGGATTATAGAGTCTACAGTTGCAAGAATATCTTTGCCTCCGTAAGTCGCTGGAAATGTTACATCCATATGCGAAAACATAACTGTTGAAGCCACCAACAATTTACCAGCTGAACTTTGCAC
>JAYSSX010000297.1:0-21691 GCA_043720315.1 Pseudobdellovibrionaceae bacterium
CAGTTTTCTAAAAATCCTTATTCAGCACCAGCATCCCTTCACGGCGAGCTGCAGCCGGCAGCAGGAACGCTGCCTGTCATTAAGGAGATAGAAAAACAAATGATTATTAAAAGACTGATTGCCAACAACGGAAGTCAAAAAAGAACTGCAGATGACTTAGGTATGCCAAAAAGCACATTGCATGACCGACTAAAAACCTATGGGATTAATGTAAAAAAATATTCAGAATCTAGATACGAAACGGAAGAATACGGTATCGGCTAGTCTATACAATCTTGAGCCAGAGGAAATCAGATTTTTTTACTCTGGCTTGAGAACAAAGGTCTTCAAATTTACCTTTTTTAGTTTGCCCGTTAACAACACTTTGTCGACCTCTCTTTGAATGGTATCGCACATCATCTTTTTACCCGAGACTTCAGCGATATCATTATAGGAAAATTTCTCGATGGTTCTAAATATTTGTTCTCGAATCTCGTATTCCCTATCCTTTAATTCCAAAACCACTTCCGGCGCAACTGTCTCAAATACAAATTCAAATGCAGCCATAGGGTTTGAATTACCACCAGTGACTCTTCTTAAATTAACCATTATTTTCGGAATCAAAAAAAGATTTTGCGAAGCCCTTAAGTTTTCGTAAAAGGACTCTAAAGAAGCATCTTCGTAAGATATGGTTGAATCAGCGACTTGGGAAAAACGCAGTAAAAATAAATCATCATGTGAATGAATCAAGTCCCTAGTAATTAACATAAAGATCGCAAACCCAACGCCAGCAGTTCCTAAAATTAACAATAGGAAAGCCAACTTCAGCTTCAACGAAAGTTTTCTAAAGAATTTCGAAAAAGCATCAAGTCTGTCGGTGACTGCGTGAACAGCACTATGGAGCGAGACTTGTATATTTTTTCTTCCATCAGTCGCTAAAAAATAAGCAAAGTTTTTTGCCCTGACCGATAAACCGATCATTCGATCACGAACAAATCGAAATATTTTTTTAATACCTAATGATAAAAGGAAAATTTTAGGGATTTTATTAAAAAATTTTAAAATTCCCTTTTGCTTACCCCACCAATCTTTTTCTGCCGCCCGCTCGAGATCTTTTAAAGTAAATACGATATCAGTAGCCTTTAAGGACTTATCGCTGCCGATTTCACCCAATTTTTTACTTAGCTCGGGGTCTTCAAGTTCTAAAAATACATCTAGATCTTCTAAAGACATCTCTTGATTGGCTGCGGCCAATCGAGCTGACTCCTCCAAATCACTTGGACTTGAGTCTTTTTTATCTTTAGGTTGATGTGAACTCACAATGGACCTTTGTCTTGTAGATGACCAAAATTTTTACTTTCACTATCTATTAGAAGTAAAAAATCTAAACTCATCAAGTCATTTTTGTTATACTAGTCACATGAATAATAAAATAAAACTTTTAATCCTATTTACTTCAACGGCAGCTGCCTCATCCCTAACGACAAGCTGTGCAATTTTCGAAAGAAATCAAGACAGTGGCTATTCTACTGTTCGTCCGACAAAGGGAAACTTCAAAGTCAGTTCCAAAGATTCAAATAAACAAGTCCTAGATTCCAAGTTAACTATGGAAGATTTGAAAAACTATACTGGTTTACAAAATTCGTCGGTACTTAAAGGCAAACTTCGAACTTTAGAAAATTCGATTTCAAGCAAAAAAGAAGTTGAACAATACTCCAAATATTTACCTTGGTTTGAAAGTGAACAAGAAAAAATTAACTTCCTTTCATTGCCTGGATTTGAAGCCAAACAAGATTGGATCAATGAAAATAAACTGATGAATCGAAATAGTGATAAAGTCTCGGAAATGAAAGATGTCATCGACGCCCAAGATATTTCTTTGGGTATGCCACAGGATTTAGTTAAAAAAAGCTGGGGAGATCCTGATGCTGTGGACGTATCTGGAAATCCGCAATTTAAGAACGAGCGCTGGCGATACAATAAGTACGTCAGTACGCAAGATGGATATAAATTAGAAAAGAAATTGGTTTATTTTGAAGGTGGCAAAGTCGTCGGTTGGGAAGTAGAATAATGAAGAAATTTGCAATCCTATTTAAGATCGCGCAGTTTCTTTTAGTAAGCGGCGCTAAAGGCGCTGAAGGCTCGCAACCAAGTGAATACGAACTTTTTTGCAAACAGGCAAAGGGTCCCGATATTAAAATGCGTTTAAAAACTCAAGAGGGACAAATCAGAAACTTAAATGCTCGAACTCCTAATTCTGACATAAAAGTGACAGTCACCTCGGCATCCTCGGGAAATTTACTTCCTGTGAACGTAAGTTTTGCTCGCAGCAAAGGTACTCAAAGGAATGTCAACTTTGACAAATTAAGTGAAGAAATCCAAAATTCGAAAAACTTTTTTGGTATTACTTCTTGTATAGTGAATGATACGATTTCAGAACCGGAGAAAGTAAGAAGAGCAGCCCCACCTGATCCTAACCTATTTCACGAATAGAACCGCGCTAATTAAATAGGTTAGTGTGCTTGGCCCCAGTTTGACCCGATTTTATAATTTACTTTTAGTGGCACCTTTAGTTTTAGCACATTTTCCATTATGGATCTAATACTTGCGGCCTCTTCCAAAAGTGTCTTTTCTTGGTTTTCAAAAATAAGTTCATCGTGTACTTGCAAAATAATGGGACTTTTTACCTTTTGATTTAATTCAATCATTGCGATTTTTACGATATCAGCGGCGGTTCCCTGAATCGGGGCATTGATAGCGGCCCTTTCGCCAAACTTTCTAACCATGGCGTTATTAGATTTTAGTTCAACCATGTTTCGTTTACGACCCAATAAGGTTTCAACATAACCTTTTTCCTGGGCCGACTCGATCGTGGAATCAATGTAGTTTTTGACCCCTGGGTACTTCTCAAAATACTTCGTGATGATGTCTTTCGCCTCTGCTCGCGAAATCCCCAGGGAAGAACTTAAGCCAAATGCCCCTTGGCCATAGGCAATTCCAAAATTAACAGCCTTAGCCATTCGGCGCATCTCGGAAGTGACTTGCTTCAATGAAACAGCAAAAACTTCAGCAGCTGTTGCTGTGTGAATATCGAGGTCATTTTCGAACGCCTCTATTAAATTTTTATCGTTGCTATAGTGAGCTAACACCCTCAATTCGATTTGACTGTAATCAGCTGACAGTAATTTGCAATTCGCTTCGGCAATGAAGGCCGTGCGAACCTTGGCTCCTTGTTCGGTTTTAATTGGAATGTTTTGTAAATTGGGATCGGTACTAGAAAGTCGACCTGTCGCGGTTAACGCCTGATCAAAATGGGAATGAATCCGACCATCAGCTTTTACCAATAGTGGCAATGAGTCTAAATAAGTTGATTTTAGTTTTGAATACTCACGATATTTTAATAGGGATGCAACAATTTGGTGTTTATCCTTTAAAGATTCAAGTACCTCATTGTCTGTTGAATAACCGGTTTTAGTTTTTTTAGTCGCAGGTAACTGCAGTTTTTCAAACAAAATTTGTGATAACTGCTTTGGTGAGCCCACATTAAATTCCGAACCTGCCTGTTCATGAATATGCTTCTCTAGTTTTTTTAATTCAATCGCTAATTCGGCACTTTGAGTATGTAAAGTCTGGGGATCTAATTTAATTCCCTTTTTCTCCATGTAATAGATAGTCACAGCGGCCTTTAGTTCGATATTTTGATAAAGACTTATAGCCTCGGCCGCGTGAATTTTACCCAGAAGAAACTCTTTTACTTTTTGATGAACAGAAATCAGCTCTTCGATTCCCATCATATCTTTCATTTTTTCTTGAAAGACTTTCTCATAGATACGCTCGAAGCTGTTTTCTTCACCGGGATAGATAATATAAAAAGCTAATAATGTGTCCCAACCAGCTTCGAGGGGATTGGATCGATCATAATCGTAATCCAATCTATGCCAAATGGTCTTCAAGTCATATCCAGACCAAAATATTTTTTTTCCTTTTAACTGATTAGGAATATCGGATAATTGACCTGACAGTTTTTTTAATCCCAGATCATTATTAAAAATAAAAACTCCCTGACCATTTTCGTAAAATTCCAATTCGGCAGAATCAGGAATTGTTTTTCCAAGTTGGTCGATAGGAAGCTCCGCCACATCTGTCGGTGGGTATTCTTCAGCCGGGGAAGCCGCAGCGGCCTTAAGCGCCTTTATGGCGGCCGATTTGGCGGCCTTAGTTTCTGCGGTACCGGCAACTTTCGGTGCATCGGGAAATCTTTTTGTAGGTGTTTTTTCGCCGGCTGATTCTGATAACATACTTAAACTTGAATCTAACTTAAGCGCCTTTTCGAAACTTTTGAAATTTAGCTCGACCAATAGGTTAGTGAGTTTATCCATTTTATAGGGCCTAATTACATACTCGTCCATATCTTCGGAAACTTTAATATCTTGGACGATAGTCACTAATTTCTGAGATAGGTATGCTTGTTCTTTAGATTTCGATAATTTTTCTTTTATAGAAGCGCTTTTGATGGCGTCGATATTTTTATAAATTCCATCCAGAGTTTCGTAATCTTCCAATAACTTCTGTGCCCCTTTGGGACCAATTCCAGCTACACCGGGAATATTGTCTGAGCTGTCACCAACGATGGCCAAATAATCAATGAATTGATCTGGCCGAACGCCCCACTTTTCTTTCACACCGTTCACATCAGTGATTGTGTCCTTCATCGTATCCAGCATAAAAACGCCTTCTACGATCAACTGGGCAAAGTCTTTATCCCCACTGACAATATAAACTTCAAATTTCTTTTTTAAAGCCACGCAAGTCAAAGTACCAATAATGTCATCCGCTTCATAACGAGGTACTTCTAATGAGGGCATTCCCAGATATTCGATCAGATCTTTAATAATTTGCATTTGCGGAACCAAGTCTTCAGGCATTTCAGTTCGGTTAGCTTTATAATTATCATCCAGTTCTTTACGAAACGAAGGCTCTTTACGGTCATAACAAAACACCATGTATTTTGGATCGTATTCTTTGTGGAGTTTAATAATCATACTGAGAACACCGTAAACGGCATTAACCACAACTCCCTTGGGAGTTGTTAGTGGACGGACGGCATAGAATGCACGAAAGATCAGCGAACTAATATCGATGAGGTATATTTTATTTTTCACGCCATATACATACGACGAATTAATTATTTTCGGAAAAGATTTTTTTCACGGTTATTAGGTCTATCTGCATCAATTCATTCTTCTCTAAGATTTGTTCAGCACGTGGGGCTTCAGAGATTTCTAAAGAGCAGGCTTCGGCCTGATTAAACAATAAATTTAACATAGAAAGTTGTTCGGCAGAAAATCGGTGTTCTCCAGCCTCAGCATTATGAATATCGGTGCAGTCACAATTTAATTTTTGCGCCAACTGTGAAGATGAGAAGCCCATTCTTAAACGCAAATCTTTAATTTTTTCTGGATTCCAAGTCATAGACGAATATTCTGTACAAATAAAATCGGGAAGTCAATACACCCAGAGTTTTAACTCTAAAAAAACTTCTAAGATACTGATATTTCTTTGCTATTTGCCATTGATCTATTCAGAAAAAACAAAAACTAAGTCACC
Organism: Pseudobdellovibrionaceae bacterium; assembly: GCA_043720315.1. Taxonomy (GTDB): domain Bacteria; phylum Bdellovibrionota; class Bdellovibrionia; order Bdellovibrionales; family Bdellovibrionaceae; genus JAYSSX01. The sequence continues at coordinate 5,587 of JAYSSX010000297.1, forward strand.
CTCTTCAGCAAAATCGTAGTTATCCAATGCTTGTCTGGTGATATAAGCTGGATCACGCGCTTTTTTAACCTGACCATCTAAAACGGCGACTTGTTTTTTTAATAAAATGATTTGTTCGGAAATGGTCACCTGATCGCGACTCAAACTATAAAGTCGCATAAAACTGCCATTAAGAAGCAGACTGATTAAAATAAAAAAGACACAAAACCAAAAGACTTTTAACGGTTGATAAAGATAAGCTTGAATCATATGTACATTGTAAAACCGGGCTTAGAAAAAATAAACGAACTAAGGTCTAATTATGCATTCTAAATGCTTGTTTGCCCCAGTATTCAGCAGCCGGACCTAACATCTCTTCAATACGAAGCAACTGATTGTACTTAGCCGTACGTTCTGAACGGCAAAGACTTCCCGTTTTTATCTGGTGGCAATCTAAGGCCACAGCCAAATCGGCAATGGTAGTATCTTCAGTTTCCCCACTTCGATGTGACATTACTGTGCTCATTCGGTTTCGTTGAGCCAATCTAACGGCCTCAGTGGTTTCTGTCAGGCTTCCAATTTGATTAACCTTAACTAGTAAGGCGTTGGCTGCGTTCTCTTCAATACCCATTTTTAATCGTTTTGGATTGGTAACAAATAAATCATCGCCAACTAACTGAGTCTTATTTCCCAAAACCGCGGTGGCTTTTTTCCAAGAACCCCAGTCATCCTCTGCAAATCCATCTTCAATACTAATTAATGGATATTTTTTCGTCCAACTTTGATAAATGGATAGTAACTCTTCCGGTGAAATGGATTTACCTTCCCACTGATACTGATCTTTTTTAAATAACTCCGTTGAAGCCACATCTAGTGCCAAAAAGACATCTTCGCCGGCTTTGTAACCTGCGGCCTCAATCCCCTTCATTAATAAAGACATGGCCTCTTCATTATTTTTTAATTTAGGAGCGAATCCACCTTCATCGCCCACAGAAGTAGACATCGATTGTTCGGAAAGAATTTTTTTCAAACTGTTAAAAATCTCCGACCCGGCACGAAGTGATTCAGAAAAATTAGAAAGCAATGGCACTACCATAAACTCTTGAATATCAAGACCGTTATTGGCGTGTGCGCCACCGTTTAAAACGTTCATCAATGGTACGGGTAAACGATTCGCCTGTGACCCACCGACATATCTAAACAAAGGTAATCCGGCTTCCATTGCAGCGGCTTTGGCTACAGCCAACGAGACTCCTAGAATAGCATTAGCACCTAATTTTGTTTTTTGTTCGGTGTTATCTAGTTTGATCATCGTATGATCGATCATCGCCTGGTCAAAAACGGAAAATCCTAAAAGTTCATCGGCAATCGTACTACGGATATTTTTAATTGCCTGCTGCACACCTTTACCATGATATCTTTTCTTATCGCCATCACGTAATTCAAAAGCTTCGTGCGCGCCCGTAGAAGCACCACTTGGAACAGCAGCACGTCCCATGGCACCGTTTGAAGTAATAATATCAACTTCAACGGTAGGATTTCCACGACTATCTAAAATTTCACGGGCATGAACACTAATGATCTCAGACATGTGCGTCCTCATTTTTTTCAAGTTTTGGAATTGTGGTTATGGCGTTATGCGAAGTTAAAATTTCGCGACAGGCTTCTAACAAAACCGGATATTGCTGTTTCACAAAATCCCAATCAACAACATCCATGGCTTTTTTGACCGATGGATTCATCCGCTCTTGTCCGACTAATAAAGTAACTAATTGTTGGGCCCGAACCATATAGTCGCCCAACTTTGAAATATTTTGCGAAAGTTCCAATCGAGCATGGGAATCTAAAAAATTTTCTTGCGCCACGGTTTGTTCACGAACAAAAGTAAGTGGTGCTTTGATTGGATTGGGTTGTGGCACTTGCGCAGTTGCTGAATCCTGCATTGACGAAACCGCGCCTACATAAGCAAGTTCAGGACCTAAATTAAACAGCAAAGGCGAAAGTTCACCCGAAAGACTCTTTTTACTTTTTGTCGCCGAAATCATTGATTTCTGTAACAAAGCCGACTGTTGCACTTCCAACGAATTTAAAACGGAATGGACTAATTTTGGATTTAGAATCTGACCAGACTGTTCTTCCGAAATAAGAATATTTTGGGTCAGTCCCCAAGTAATTTTAAATGTTTTCTTATTCCAATCCGCATGCGCCAAAGGCTGATGCGAATAGACCGGAATACTTTCGAAACTGGACTTAATATATGCGCTGACCAAAGGAAACGCTTCAGCCATAAATGGCATTTGAAATTCAATTCCGTTTTCACTGCGAACGACTCCTTCGATCAAATGCGAAGAAGAAATAAAATTAGACACAAATCTTTCGGCATGCATAAAAACTTCAGTTGGTTGAGGCATCATCCTAAGAACGCTGTCCAATACTCCCCAACAACGAATTTGCGGTGACCTATGTCCAATTTTTTCTATCCACTGCAAAGCTGTCTCTTGATTTTGAACATCACGCGAATGTTGCGTGGCAAACATTAAAAATTCTTCGGCCTCGTTAATAGGCATCCAATAAGAGGGATCTTGCAAACACTCGTCAGATAAGGAACTCGAGTCTAGCAACGGAATAATATCCTCGTTGGAATCCTGTAGATAAGTTAAAATGGAGTTTGAAACCTTACAGCTAATTTGCACTATTTAGTTCTATATGATGGATTTCCTTAAATCGAGAAAATTAAATCAATTTATGCTGCAGTCGGCTTATTAAATTTTCCAATTGGATAAGGCAATTGATTATCTAAAATTTCATTCATAAATCGAGGAACGTGACCAGTGGGAAGAATCTGCCCAATTAGTTGGCCATTTGGTGGCCTGACCATTCGCGACATTTGGAATATCGGTTTCACATCGTACTTTTCATCTTGCGTCAAGCCACCAACTTCAGCAATAGAAGCGATTCTGCGACTGCCATCAGAGTAACGAGAAATCTGGACCACAATATCGATAGCCGATGAAATTTGATAACGTAGGGCCTTTTCGCTCATTTTGCTGTCAGCCGATTGCGCCAATGACTCTAACCGAATAATAGCATCTTCCGGTGAGTTAGCATGCACAGTTCCTAAACAACCTTTGTGACCCGTGTTCATCGCATTAATTAATTCCATTGCCTCACTGGAACGAACTTCACCAACAATGATTCGGTCCGGACGTAAACGCAAACTGGATTTTAACAGATCTTTCATGCTGACTTCACCTTCGCCAATTTGATTAGCTTGGCGAGTTTCAAACATGACGACATGTTCGTACTGAATATTTAATTCGCTGCTGTCTTCGATAACGATAACCCGCTGACCTTTTGGAATCCGCGAGCACAACATTGATAACAATGTCGTTTTACCCGAGCCTGTGCCTCCAGAAACTAGAATATTTTTTCCTAAGTACATACAAATATCTAAAAATTGAGCCGCATCGGTTGTGATCGCACCGTTCATTACATAGTCGCGAAAACTCATTTTGCTTTGCGTGAATTTACGAATACTTACTGTCGTTCCGTTGCGAGCACAGGGTGGTAAAACGGCGGCGATTCGCGATCCATCAGGAAGCCGAGCATCCAGACGTGGTTCACTTTCACTGACCCGTCGGCCAATACTTTGTGCGATGTTATTTACAGCCGCACGTAAAGCGTCTTCATCAGGGAATTGTGCTTCAGTTTTAAATAGTTTTCCGCCGCGTTCGATGAAAATGTCTTTTGGACCATTGATTAAAATTTCAGAGACAGAATTGTCCTGTAGAAGGTCATACACTGGCCCCAAAAAGTTTCGAATGGCATCCTCAAATACACTTTTATCGGGCTGACTCATATTTTATTCGCCTGCAGGTTTTCTGCCGTCATCGGAAACAACTACAAATTTACCTTGATGAGACATTTCAGGACATTGAAACGAAAAAATTCCGTCCACCTTCGGTTGAATCTGAAAACTTTTTTCAACTCCAAAATAAGTGGCATGTTGTTCAGAAAAAGCATCTAAAATGAAACTCGCATTTTTCTCTTTTTCATTTACGTTTACGATGTGAATTTTATACTGCTGGCCTTTTTTAAGACTTAAAGTATCAGGCACAAAACCTTTTTCCGTATTTAAAATGACAATGTCTTGAGTCGGATCCAATACGTTTACTAAATTAGAAAAAATCGAAGTTTCTTCGTCAGCCGATTTCATTTGAACAGCAGCTGGTCCCTTCCATTTTTTCATGTCTTTATTACGACGTGACATATCCACTTCCCAAGCTTTTACAGAAACTTGGGTGAAGAAAAATAAGCAGAAAAGAAAGGTTTTAATGTAAGCTCTTGCGATCTTGGAATTCGGCAAATTCACGAGCGACCTCCATTGCAATGTAACTCACTGATTTTGAATCGAGTTGAGCTAAAATCGTTTTGATTTGATCTCTATCACCAGCACATTGATTTAATTCAGTAAATAAACTCTGCATCTGTACTGGTTTTAAGCTCATCTCCGCCGTCAACTGACACCAATCCATTTTTAAAACGGGATCAATCGCACCTACCGAGAATAAAGCATCAAAAACAGCCTGCAAATCACCTTGAATAAACATTTAAATCTCCTTCCAAAATCCTTTTAGAGGTTGAATATTTATTCGGAGTTCCGCAGGAAAACTTGAGTCAAAATGAATCAATCACGACGAAGGCTTAGTCCTAATTTTTCTCTTTTTGATACGTTCAGTTTTGGAGCTCGAATTTTTGGACAGGTGTAGGACTGTTTTCGACACTGTATCCACGATCCTCATTACCTCGGATACCTGGTGTCCTGTTTTGATATTTACAGTGATTTCAAATGGTTAACGTTCGGCACGACCTTTGGATAACTCTTATGTAACGGATTCATTCCGTTAAGGTGGGTGCCGAATGAAACACACAAACATAATGAACAAACTATTTTTTGTTTTATTTCTTCTGATGAACATTATGCTGTATCAAAACTTTGATTACGGCACCCTGTTCAAGATTAAAGTCGATCCCATCGATCATGAGGTTCGCGAGAGCCACGCCAAGGAATTACTTGGCAAATTCTACCGCGGCAGTTTTGCCTCTCAAGCCAGCGATATACAAAGCTTTCAAGTAGCCATCTACAACACGATTTACGAACGCCTTCCGCAAGAATACAAAAAGCGTTCGGCCGCAATCGCGAGAACAATTGTTCAAGAAAGCGAAAGATACAATTTTGATCCGGTTTTTTTACTGGCGGTCATTGAGACTGAAAGCAAATTTAATCCCAAAATTGTGGGTACTTTTGGAGAAATTGGATTGATGCAAATTCGCCCTTGTACCGCAGAATGGTTTGCCGCAAAAAGCGGAATAAAATGGAATGGCAAAAGAACATTGGAAAATCCAGTGATGAACATCAAGCTGGGAGCCGCTTACCTGGCGTACCTTAGCGATAAGTTTTACCGTAATCCTGCGAACTATATTGCAGCCTATAATATGGGCGCGGCGAATGTGCGTAAATTAAACTCAAAACGAATTATGCCTAAAGAGTATTCTTTAAAGGTCATGTCAAATTATAAAGAGTTGTATACCGAGATGGTTGCCATGTCTTTGGCTACGCATATCGCAGGCAATTAATTTCTATATCTGATGACAACGTCGCTCCACTTTGGCTAGATTAGGGCCCTAGGCGAAGGGAGCCCATATGAAAAGAATTACCGTGGCCAATCCAGTTGTTGAGCTGGACGGCGATGAAATGACCCGAATTATTTGGAAATACATCAAAGATAAATTGATCCTTCCTTACCTTGAAATCGATATTAAATATTACGACTTAGGCATGGAATATCGAGATAAAACCGAAGATAAGGTGACCGTAGAGTCGGCTGAAGCCATCAAAAAATACAATGTTGGAATTAAATGTGCGACTATCACACCTGACGAAGCTCGCGTAAAAGAATTCAATTTAAAACAAATGTGGAAATCTCCTAACGGAACTATTCGAAATATTCTAGATGGAACTGTTTTCCGTGAACCAATTCTTTGTAAAAACGTCCCGCGATTGGTTCCTAATTGGACGAAACCGATTTGTATTGGTCGACATGCCTTTGGTGATCAATACAAAGCGACAGACTTTACCACTAAAGGTAAAGGCAAGTTAACAATCACTTTCGAACCTGAAGGCGGCGGAGCACCGACTAAACACGAAGTTTATAATTTCAAAGGTGATGGAGTAGCGATGGCGATGTATAACACTGACGAATCAATCAGTGGTTTTGCACGTTCTTGTTTTAATACGGCCTTAGATAAAAAATGGCCTCTTTATTTTTCGTCTAAAAACACCATTTTAAAAAAATATGATGGTCGTTTTAAAGACATCTTTGAAGATATCTATCAAAAAGAATTTAAAGAAAAGTATGCTACGGCAGGAATCACCTATGAACATCGCCTTATCGATGACATGGTGGCAAGTGCTCTAAAGTGGAATGGTGCTTTTGTTTGGGCCTGTAAGAACTATGATGGTGACGTACAGTCAGATACTGTTGCACAAGGTTTTGGTTCACTCGGTTTGATGACTTCCGTTTTGGTTACTCCCGATGGTAAGACCATGGAAAGCGAAGCAGCGCATGGAACAGTTACCCGCCACTTCCGTATGCATCAGCAAGGTAAACCAACTTCAACAAATCCGATCGCTTCTATTTTTGCGTGGACTCGTGGCTTGGCATTCCGTGGAAAACTGGACGGCAATGCTGACCTTGTTCGCTTCGCTGAAACTTTGGAAAAAGTTTGTGTTGAAACAGTAGAAAGCGGAAAAATGACCAAAGATTTGGCTGCATGTATTTACGGGGACAAAGTGACTATCGATAAATATATGAATACGGAGCCGTTCTTGGAAGCTTTAAATACGAATCTTCAAAAAGCGTTTTTATAAGGCGAAGCCGAAAAGCCAAAGCCTTAAGGCTTTGGCGTAGAGCTTGGAGTGGGCTTTTCATCGAGAGGCCTTACTTCGGGAAGTTTAGGCTCTTTCGCTTCTTTTTCTTCCTTCTCTCTTCTAGCTTTGATTTCAACAGCCGCTTCATCTAAAGCGGCTTCAGCAATTTCGCTGGGAGAAGGTCTGATTTTCATCATACGAAGATCACGCTCGTTGATCGCTTCTTTAGTGTTTTTAAGTTTAGCGTTTTTGATCATAGTAAAAATCGAATTTTCAAATTTTTCGTGGATATTGGGACGCATTTCGCTCATTAGGTTATCCAAAAAAATCGCATAGGAAACCTGGGCGACAGGTTTGAAGGCTTTGGGATTTCCCAAAGCTCCAGTGGCTTCGCGAACTAATTGCGTCACAGCGTCTTCATAAGCATCTAATTCATCTAAGGCATTTTTTAACGGCGACACAATTTTTTCAATGAGGAAGTCTTCGTTAGGGCGAGTGTAAACCGCCTGCAAACCTTCTTTAAGGGCAATCACTTTATCGCCCCCACTTTGTTTAGACTCTCTGATTTTTTCCTTAACAATTTTTGTCATTTGATCCAGATCCTTAAGCGCTAACTGCGAGTAATTATAAATTAACCCTGCCTGCGCATTTGCAGCGAAAAAAAGGAAACTCATTAATGAAACAATAAAATAATATGAAATACGCATAATAGGCCTCGTTTACGATTTTTTATCGGGTTGGGAGATCATTTCATTATATCAGGCACTGCCCGGATTCCAAGGAACAGATGCACAATGGCTAGACCTAAGTCTTATTGCAAAAGCTATTGTTTTCAGTACTTTTGCATGCTGTACTAAGCTCCTTAAGATCAACTATGGAGGACCCTTGAAGAATTTATTTATTTCCAGCATTGCGATTGTGGCATTGGCTATTACGGCTTGCGCACCATCAGCAAAACAACTTAAAGAAGCAATTGAAAAAGACCCTTCGATCGTTTTTGCAGCGATTGAAAAAAGCCCAGAGCAATTTATCGAAGTAGTTAATAAAGCTGCTCGTGAAGCGCAATCTAAACAGGGCGAAAAACAAGCGCAAGAAGAAGGTAAAAAGCGTGACGAAGAGTTTTCTAAACCTCTTCAGCCAGTTTTAACCGCAGGCCGCCCACAAATGGGCCCGGCAGATGCTAAAGTAACTATCGTAGAATATTCTGACTTTGAGTGCCCTTACTGTTCACGTGGACACGAAACGGTTAAAGAAGTTTTGAAAAACTATCCAGATCAAGTTCGTATCATCTACAAACATTTACCTTTAGACTTCCATCCAAAGGCAATGCCAGCGGCAAAGTATTTCGAAGCCATTGCTAAACAGGGCCAAGACAAAGCTTACAAATGGCACGACATCATTTTTGAAAATCAAAATGAAATGAAAACTAAAGGCGAAGCTTTTTTCAAAGAAGCGGCTAAAAAAGTCGGCGCAGATCTTAAAAAGATCGAAAAAGATATTAATGATCCTTCGGTAATGGCTGTAATCAATGCAGACATGGAAGAAGCAAAGAAATTTGGATTCAGCGGAACTCCAGGCTTCTTGATCAATGGTGTTTCTTTAAGAGGTGCTTATCCGTTTTCTGAATTCAAAGATATTATTGATCGTCATTTAGGTACAGCTACAAAAACCAATTAAGGTATTTCCCCAGCGGAAATCTAGTATGGATATAAAAAAAAGCAATGTGAATACATTGCTTTTTTTATTTTTAAAAGAAAAGACTGAACCGAATTAATTAAATCGGTAACCAACACTAACAGAAAATAAAAATCCCGAACCTACAATATCCTCTAATTTGTCCTTTTGAGACTGAACTAGAGGACCGCTATCATGCGAAATCTCTGCTCCTTTAACGGGAATCGCGTATCCAAATTCAAAACCTAAAACAAACCAGTCTTTAAAAATGTTGTAGAAACCAAAGTCAGCAAATAAACGCATCGAAGAAGAGACCTGATAAATACTTTCCAAATTGTTTTCCTTAACGCTAATTTTGCCTCCGTTTGAAAAACCGAAACCACCACCGTAAAACATCAAGGCCTTGCATTCGAAACTAAAAAAGCAAGTTTCGCCTAAAGGTTCACCATATAACCGAGTCGCCAAACTAAGTTGCATCCCTTGCGGAGATCCCAAACTAAGTCCCGCTTGTAAATCCTGACGGTCAGTAAAAAACCTCCGATAAGTGACCCCTAAGTTATGATAAGCCGAGTTTTCGCCGTAACCGAAATCCAACATTTGCTGATCCAGTAAAGAATAGTCGGTAGCGGGTTGTTCTTTTGCCATTGGCTGAAGACTGGTATCGCCAGTAGAAAAGCCACCTGCATTAGGCATAATCAAAATCGCGCCATCAGTATCTTTCGATTCAGGAACTTTTTTTATCGGAAGCTCTTGCACCGTTTCTGCTGGCTGTGCCACAACCACAGGAATGTCTTCAGCCTTAGCCTTAGATAAAGCGAAAAGAACCATTATCACTGCAATAAAATAAAACCAACAATGATTGGGAACCGATTTGAACCAAGAAGTGATACTTTTCATTAAATCTCCTATGTCTAGCTGAAGCTTTTCCGCTCAGCGTTGTCTAGCTAAAGCTTTTCCGCTTCCCGCGCTAAACGATGTTAATTTCTTTACCTATTATTTTAATTTGTGTGTGATCAATATCTACTAAAAGGACTCGCACTTTCACCCCCGCTGTCCTGGCCTTTAAGAACAGATCCGCGTATTCAGCGTCAATATCCTTAGCAATAGAAAAATGATCACAGTCAGATCTTTGAACCGTAAAAACGATTTCGGCCTGATGTCCTTGTTTCACTAAATCGGTCAACGTTTGCAGATGCTTTTGACCTCGAGTGGTTTCGGAATCAGGAAACAGAGCTCTGCCTTTTTTATTGGAAATATCACCTTCTGCCATTGTCACATTTTTAACTTCGACAAATTTTTTAAGCCCTGTTTTTGAATTTGTAAACAAAAAATCCAAACGAGTTTCGGCACTTAATTTAAATTCGGGTTTAACAATGTCAAACTCGAGCCAATCTTGAATGAGGCCGTTTTGATAGGCTTCCAAAACTAATTTATTGGGAAGTGATGTATTGATACCTACCCAATGGCCACTGGGCGCCAGAACAGCCTGCAATGTGAATTTTAATTTTCGGGCGGGATCATCGTTCTTTGACAATAAACAAGGACTGTCGGGGTACACACAAGACTTCATACTTCCCGTGTTTGCGACGTGCGCCACCACTGTATCACCGGCAGAATCTGCCAATTCTGTATCTAAACGGACATCAGCGAAGAATCGCTTATACCGCTTCAGAAATACGCCTCGAATGAGTGGTTTTTCAAATTGCATTGGGCCAATATACTCAGTTTTTTCAGTGAAGAAATAGAAAAGATGATCCTCCATTTGAAGCGATGCGATATAGAGCCAAAAAGCCAAATAGACAAATGAAATTTACAGTCATAGAACATACAATCTACCTAACCTGGGAATGACCATGAATGAACATGTTAAAAAACCTGATTGGCTGAAAGTCCGCGCGCCCAGCGGTGAAAACTATTCACGCATTAAAAACATGTTGGGCGATCTTAAATTGGCCACTGTTTGCCAAGAAGCTAAGTGCCCAAATATGGGTGAATGCTGGAGCGGTGGTACGGCCACTTTCATGTTAATGGGCGAAGTCTGCACCCGTGGCTGCAAATTCTGCCATGTAAAAACCGGAAATCCAAAAGGCGCTTTAGATGCAGCTGAGCCCGAAAAAGTTGCCTATTCAATTGCGCAAATGGACTTGGAATACGTCGTCATTACCAGCGTAGATCGTGATGATCTGCCTGACCAAGGCGCTGGACATTTCTCGCGAACCATTCGAACGATTAAAAAATTAGATTCTGAAGTGATCGTAGAAATTCTAACGCCTGATTTTCGCGGCGATGAAACTTGTATTGAGACCTTGGCAGAAGCAAAACCTGATGTTTTTGCCCATAACGTAGAGACCGTCCGTCGTTTACAAAAGTCTGTACGTGATCCGCGAGCTAATTATGATCAGTCATTAAAAGTTTTATCACATGTAAAGAAAATCGATTCAACGCGTTTTACCAAAACTTCAATCATGTTGGGGTTAGGTGAACAAGATGATGAAATTTTGCAAACCTTAAAAGACTTACGTGGTATCGATTGCGACGTGGTGACTTTCGGTCAATATTTGCAGCCCACACCAAGACATTTAAAAGTAGAAAACTATATCACTCCTGAAAAATTTAAAGAGTGGCAAGAGATCGCCGAAGGAATGGGATTCCTTTACGTAGCTTCCGGTCCACTTGTGCGCAGTTCTTATCGCGCCGGTGAATTTTTCATGAAGGGGATAATTAAGAAAGGCCTAGCGCCGAGCCGCGCGAGGCAGGAGGCGAAGCTGAACTTAGCTGAGCCAAATTTGAAACAAAATGAAACTGAACAACAACAAGGAGTATCGCATGGCGGTTGATGTAAAATTACCAGAACTAGGTGAAGGAGTCACTGAAGGTGAATTAGTAAAATGGTTGGTAAAACCAGGTGACACGGTAAAACCAGATCAACCTGTCGCCGAAGTTATGACTGACAAAGCCACGGTTGAGGTTCCTACTCCGGTTGCTGGCGTCGTTAAAGATTTAAAATTTAAAGTTGGTGAAATGATCGCCGTAGAAAAAGTATTGTTAACTTTGGATGGTTCTTCGGCATCCGCTTCAACCCCAGCACCGGCAGCTCATGCCGCGACAGCGGCACCAGCAACAAGACCTGCACCGACGGCAGCAGCGCCGGCGCCAAGATCGGCACCTGCCAGTCTTCATATGGCAGCAACGGCTAACAGTCCGACTATTTATCCGCCGGTTGCTGATTCAAAAGTATTAGCAACTCCATCAACTCGCCGATTAGCTCGCGAAATGGGCGTCGATATCAATCAAGTTCCTGGTTCAGGTTTGGCAGGACGAGTGACTCGTGAAGATGTAGTCACAAATAATGGTGGAGGTACTTCTGCAGGAATGGATACCTATTCTGCCAAAGCTCCTTTTAAAATGCCAGCTCCTGCTTACAACGGCCCAACTGGCGCTGCTGAAGAAAGAGTTCCTTTAATTGGAATTCGCCGCAAGATCGCCGAAAATTTACAAATGGCGAAACATATTATCCCGCATTTCACTTTGATGGATGAAGCCGAAGTGACTGAATTGGTTCAAATGCGCGAAAGCCTAAAAGAGTTTGCAGAAAAATCGGGATTAAAAATCACTTATTTGCCATTTGTGATGAAAGCCCTTATTTCTACAATTCGTAATTTTCCAATGTTTAATGCAAGTATCGACGACAATGCTAAAGAAATAGTATACAAAAAATATTTCAATTTGGGTTTCGCCGCCGATACTCCAAATGGTTTGGTCGTTCCGGTAATTAAAAATGCGGATCAGAAATCTATTTTGGAACTGAGTCACGAAATCATAGAACTTTCTAAAAAGGCTCGTGATGGAAAATTAAAATCGGAAGAGATGAGGGGTGCAACAATCACTGTTACAAATATTGGTTCAGTTGGCGGAACTTACGCGACCCCAATTATTAATCATCCTGAAGTGGCGATCTTAGGTATGTATAAAATTACTGATAAGTTATTCTTGAAACCAGATGGAACTGTTGGCTCGGCAAAACAAATGAATTTTACGATCACAGCCGATCATCGTTTAATCGATGGCGCTGTAGCTGCCAACTTCTTGAAGGCTTTCATTCAAAAAATTCAAAAGCCCGGTCATTTGATGATGGACTTACGTTAAGAGAAGGAAAAATTTATGGCTCAAACTTTTGATACCGTTGTAATTGGTGCAGGTCCTGGTGGTTACGTTGCTGCCATTCGATCAGCACAGTTAGGAAAAAAGACTGCTATTATTGAACGTGAGTTCTTAGGAGGTGTTTGTTTAAACGTAGGATGTATCCCTTCAAAGGCGATGATTTCTGCAACTCATTTTCTACACAAGGCTCAGCATCAAGCTGCTGAGATGGGAATCCAAATCAAAGGTGATATTAAAGTAGATATGCCCCAGTTATTAAAATGGAAAACTTCAGTCTGTGATAAAATGTCAGGTGGGGTCAAGTTACTGCTTGGCGGAAACCAAGTGACTATTTTAATGGGTGAAGCCGAATTTAATAATCCGAAAGAACTGACCCTAACTTCAAAAACGGGATCTGACACTATTACAGCCAAAAATTTTATTGTTGCCACAGGTTCACGTCCAATAGAAATTCCCGGATTTAAATTCGATGAAAAAGAAATTATGTCATCGACTGGCGCCTTGGCGTTAGATGCGATTCCTAAAAAAATGGTGGTCATCGGCGGTGGTTACATCGGGTTAGAAATCACTGGCTACATTGCTAAATTAGGCACTGAAGTGATTGTTGTCGAGGCCGGACCAGCGCTGCTAAATGGCGTGGTTGATCCTGAATGCGCTCAAGTCGTATCCAGAAAACTGACTAAAGCCGGTGTAAAAGTTTTATTAAATGCCAAAGCTAAAGGCCAGAAAAAAGTTGGCGATGGCTATGAAGTTTCTATCGACAATAATGGCAAAGAGGAAGTATTGAAGTGCGATAAAATTTTGGTGACCGTTGGTCGCAAACCCAATGGCGACCAAACTAAATTAGCGGCAGCCGGTATTCAAGTCGATGAACGTGGTTTTGTTAAGGTCGATGCGCAAAGAAGAACTAATGTTCCGCATATTTTCGCCATTGGTGACGTAGCTGGACAGCCGATGTTAGCGCACAAAGCTTCTTATGAAGGAGTGATGGTGGCGGAAATTATTTCTGGTGCTAATCGTGTTTACGATGCGAAGACGGTTCCTGCTGTGGTTTTCACTGACCCTGAAATTGCTTCTGCCGGAATGACTGAAGCCGAAGCAAAAGCCAAAGGTTTTACTGATCTTAAAGTTGGCAAATTTCCTTTTGCCGCCAATGGCAAAGCAGTTTCATTAATGGAAACTGATGGTTTTGTAAAAATGATTGCCGATGCTAAGACAAATATTCTTTTAGGAGTTCATATTGTGGGACCAGAAGCTTCGAATTTAATTAGCGAAGCCGTTGTAGCCATTGAGATGGGCGCAAGGATTGAAGATTTGGCATTAAGTATTCATCCGCATCCTACTTTGGGCGAAACAATGATGGAAGCCGCTGAAGCCACTTTAGGTCACGCAATCCACATAATTCAAAAGCCATTGAATCGCGGAAAAGAAGCGACTCATTAAATGAATCCTGAATCAGTTCCTGGTGAATATAAAAATCTTCAAAAATTGGCGGAATCTCCGCTAGAAATTGAAGATTGGGGACTGATTGAATACGAACAAGCCTTAGCCAAGCAAATAGAAACTTTAAATGAAGTTAGTTTGCGTAGTAAAAATGATCCTTCTTATTTCGGTAAAATCATTTTTTGTACACATCCACCTGTCGTAACAAAAGGGCGCGTCACTCAGCCAGAAGATATCTTTTCTTGGCAAGGTCCAGTAGTCGAAATTCAAAGAGGCGGCCGGGCCACCTACCATGGCCCCAGCCAAGTTGTTGTATATCCAATCATCGACATCAGTAAACCGCGCAAATCACGTAACGTTAATGAAATTCATGGGTTTTTGCGCGACTTCGAAAAAGCCATTATCGACACACTTTCAGATTTTGGAATTGAAGCCGAAGGAAAATCTTTACACAAGAAAATGAATGCTGAGTTCGGTACCGAAGAAACCGGCGTTTGGGTAGGGACGCAAAAAGTGGCCTCTTTAGGACTAGGAATTAAAAAGTGGATTACCTATCACGGAGCCGCAGTAAATCTGGATTTTGATCCAAATGCATTTACTGGAATTAACCCTTGTGGATTTCGAACGACTACAATGACTAGTATCGAACAAAATTTAGGAAAATCATTAGATCGAAAGTTGTTTTGCGATCAATTACAAAAAAATCTTTCTTATTATCTTTAACCTGTATTAGTATTTACTCATGCAAAATAGTTATCCCAGTATACCGAAACTTTATTTGGCAGAAATCAAAGACCAAAATTTATGGATTCAATTTGATCATGAAAAAGACACTAATCCATTTTCACGAAAACTGACTGTTGCTGTTACAGCCTTATGCGAACAAATAGAAAACGATGATCAAATTAAAATTGTCGTTTTTACTGGCGGCATGGGACGCTCTTTTTGTGCTGGCGGAGACTTTAACGATGTCCAAAAATTAAAAGAACGAGAAGAAACAAAAGTTTACCTATTAGAAATTATTGATTTATACCAGGCCATTTTACAGGTCACAAAGCCCACCATTTCGCTGATAGATAATTATGCCATCGGGCAAGGGCTTCAAGTGGCGTTGATGACAGATCTACGTATCGCCACCCACCGAGCACAAATTTCAATGCCGGAACTTAAAAATGGGGTCGCATGTCCTTTGGGCGCTACTATTTTAGAAACCTACTTCGGTCGTGGGCAAATGTTGGAAGACGTTGTTGGTTGTTCTATGATGAACGCCGAACAATCCTTGAATAAAAAATACTTTAATGAATTGTGCAGCCCCGAAGATCTGTTTAAACGCGGCGAATTTTGGATGAAGAAATTAAGTGAATATCCCATGATTCCATTTCGAATAACGAAAGACATCTATAACAAAAATCTTTTTAATGCTTTGGAACAGGTGCGTGAGCCTGCAGCCGAAGCGCATGTACAAACTATGTTAGCTAAATCAGGGCAGGCTCATTTTCAAAAAATATTAAGCAGAGGTTAAAATGCAGGAACAGTTATTTAAAATAATAAAGGATCTTTGCAGAACTTCTCAGTCCATCACATTAGACCAAAATCTGAAAACAGACTTAAAGTTTGATTCAGTTTTATTAGTTCAATTGGCGGTAAAGATGCATCAGGAGTTCGCCGTCGACCTAGGAGAACTAGCCGATCAAGGCAAAGAATTCAATACTGTAAAAGATCTATTATTATGCCTGAAAAATTAGTTTACATATTAGAGTCGAATGAAAGCTTAGAAGGCTTTCGAACCGAAATATCGGAAATGGCTTTTGCAAACCAAACGCCGCATTCTCGCCTAGCTTCGCAAATTAAAGCTTTGGGTCACAACTACAAAGTGATTGGTCAAAAAGAATTAGAAATTGTCTATAGGAAAACCGT
>JAYSSX010000298.1:0-2078 GCA_043720315.1 Pseudobdellovibrionaceae bacterium
TACCATATTTCAAAATTGGCGGACATTGGTCGACTGGCCGCAGGTCTAGCCCATGAATTGAATAACCCCTTGGCTGTGATTCACGGCCACACAGAATCCCTACAGGAACTTTTACACGAGCAATTAAATATTAAATCTAAATTAATTGATTCCGAAATTGATGCCATTTTAAATACTTCGAAAAGAATGGCACGAATTATTCGTAAAATCATGAATATGGTTCGCGATGAACCCCCTTTAAAAGAAAAGGTTTTAGTCCATTTCCTGGTTAGCGACGCCATTGCCCTGCTTGACAATCGTTTTAAGAAAAATGGGGTTGAGGTTTCCTTAAGCATAGACCCAGGGTTGGAGATCTTTTGCGATTTGATTCGTCTTCAACAAGTCATCATCAATGTAGTGAACAACGCTTATGATGCTATCAAAGAGATTCCCAATCCCAAAATAGTCATCCGATCCATCACCGAGGGTCCCTATATTACGATTGCTGTTTGGAATAATGGTCCGCATATCTCTGATGAGAACAAAAATAAAATCTTGACCCCTTTCTTTACTACCAAGAAATCAGGGGAAGGCATTGGTTTAGGTTTGTTTTTAAGTCATAAAATCTTACAGACCCATCAGGGCGAACTCAATTTTAGAAATATGAAAGAGGGAATAGAATTCCTTATCAAAGTGAAAAATCAAGAAAACTAAGTTAGTTTACGCGGCGATTTTCATCGGATCCGCATCTGCAATTAAGAACTCTTCGACCTTTTTAAGAAGCTCCTTAAAATCAAAGGGTTTAATGATAATACCATTGATTCCCGATTTCAGTGTTTTTACGATGAGCGGTTTTTCTGGGAAGGCTGTCATAACAAAAAATGGAGTGTTTCTTAAAGATGAGTCGGCTTTCACTTTTTCAATCAGTTCGATTCCTGTCATTCCGGACATTTTAATATCACAGATAACCAGGTGAGGATTATAGCCTGATTTAATTTTCTGTAAACCATGCAAGCCATTAGCTGCGATATCTACGAGGTATCCTTGCTTTTCGAATCGCGTCTGCAAAACATTACGTATTCCAGGCTCGTCGTCTATGATTAATAGACGGATTCTCTTGTCGCTCATAGTTTAATCCTTTCACGTACCACTTTTTCCAGTACTCTCATTTTAGCATTTTAACCGGAAAAGAAATGCCTTGATCTGAGAATTCCCTTTTTAATGCCTATTAATTGTTCCATTCTCAAATCGAAACAGCGTTTGTCTTCAAATTTTACGAAATATGTATGATTCTAAGAGCTAAAACACAAACTTTTACGCAAGGTTAATGCAAAATTAATTGTCAAAAAACAGAACGTTATAAGATCGACATAAAAAATTACTTTGCGAAAATAAAAAAAAAGTTAGACAGAAAAGTGCAAATTTTTACAACCTCACCTTGTTTGCAAGATGAAAATCGAACTTAAATGTTAAAGTCTCACACAACTTAAATAAAAAGAGAAACTAGGTAACATTTTAAACCTTAGTCTTGTTAAGTACTTAGTTGTTCTCGAAAAGAAAATTACTACTTATTCACTAATACTATTAATCGCTTACCCGTAATTTCCGAAGAAATTCAAGATGCATTACACTGGTTAAAGCCGCAACTGAACTGATTTTTATCAAACGGCTGATAATCAGGAGGATAAGAAAATGAATACGCGAATTGGAATAACACTACTGGGATTACTAACGTTGTTAAGTGCTTGCGACAAGACTGATCGCTCGTTTTCCATTTTATCTGAAAATGACTCCTTCAAACAAAGTGCCACTTACACTCCTAGAAAACTAGATGTTTTATGGATTATCGATAACTCGGGTTCTATGTCCACTTCTCAATCTAAGTTAACTTCAAATTTTTCTTCATTCATTTCAAGGTTTAAACAAAAACAGTACGACTTCAATATGGCCGTTAACGGTACCGATGCTTGGCAAGGCCTTTTTGTTTTTGATCCAGATCAATCTGCCAACAAACTTCTTCGTGATGGCGCTGATTGTGAAAAGGGAAATACCGTAGTTCACACTCACAGCCAACAGTTTGTTTTAAACAACGAAACTGT
>JAYSSX010000299.1:0-8879 GCA_043720315.1 Pseudobdellovibrionaceae bacterium
CAGTTTTAGGATCTAAAGTTTCTTCTTTAGTTTTTAAGCCTAATTTATAAGTTACTTTTAAAATTCGCGAAGGTTCCCAGTAAGTCGAAACGCCGTCTAATTTCCCTTTAGTTTCATTGTGCTCTTCACGAATCTTTCCATCTTCATCCCAATATTTTTTGATACCAGTTAACGTCCAACAAGATTCCGTTGGTGAAAAATTTTGAATAGGCGAAACTAAACACGTTCCTTGAGCTACCAAGTTTCCGGCATCATCCCATTCGCTGAACGAATAAAGATCAGGTTCATACGGATCTTTTGATTTTGCCGTTCTTTTGTAAGTTAATTTTTTCTTACCGTTTGCAAAAAACGACTCGGACTCTTCAACGTCATTGTAGGCAACCAATTTGGTAATTTCTTGCGTTTTTCCAGACTGGAATTTTTTGGTTCTAATTTCAGGATATTTTTGTTCAGCTAAAACTAAAGTTGGAAATAAGAAATAGAGAGCTGATAATTTAAAGAGTGTAAAAAGGGACTTTTGATTAACTCGTGCTTGGCTCAAATTAATCTTCCTCTTCAGCGTCTTCATCATCTTCTTCGTCGTCATCTTCCTCGTCCTCTTCATCCTCATCTTCTTCGTCTTCATCGGCAGCTAAGGAATCAATATTTTCATCGGTTTCGATTTTTAAAATCCAACTATCGAAGGGATCTTCTTGAATAAGGCTTGGGTCTTCAATTACTGTAGAATTAATTTCTACGACTGTTCCTGCTACGGGTGAATAAAGATCAATAGTTCCGTCATCAGTTTCGATAGAGCCGATAACAGCATCAATATCAACTGTTTCGGTTTCTTTAGGTAAGTCAAAAGAAGTGATTTCTTCAAAGTCTTCCAAGGTGTCTTCATGGACCCCTATGGTAACGATATTGTCTTCTTGCTGAATCCATAACGTATCGGCAAATTTTCTATGTATTTCTCGAGCCATTAGGGTGCTCCTTTTCAGTTGAAACAAAAAGATACGAGCAAAGATTTTTTCAGTCAAATTCCGTAAATTAAAATCTCTTTTCTATGCTTTTGCTAACGCATTATATTAATTTTATTTATACTCATTTTCATATTTTCAATTAGCTCGGTTTTAGATGGACGCCAGTGTGGCTTTTTGGTAACAATGCTCCTTTCTTTAGGGCCATGTCTAGATTTCTGAGGGGGGATCAATGACGGAAATGAAGTTCTTTGTCTATGGATCCATGACTGAAGGTTTAGTTCACTTTTCTAAGATCAAAGATTTCGTTCTCAGCTCCCAACCTGCTCAAATAAAGGGCTCTGCCTACCGACTTAAAGTCGGTTACCCTGTGGTTCTTGAAGAGGGCCAAGATATGGTATCTGGCCTGGTAGTTACGTTAAATAATAATGCGCTACTAATTGGTTTATTAGATGAATTTCATGGACTTAGCTCACTTCATCCGGAGAAATCCTTATATCACCGAAAAGAAGTGGTTGCTGATTTAGGGGACAGTAAAGAGATAGTAAATACCTACTTTTTGAACCCAGCAAAACTCCCTAAAAATAGCGTTCATATTGAAAATGGTGATTGGATTCTTTCTTTGCAGCAGCAACCAGCCTTAACCGACAAACTTTCCGATCGACAGCGCTCTTATATTCTAAAGCTTGGTGCTTCTTCTGGTCGCGATATCGTTCCTATTGATTTACCTTTATACCGGGAATTGATGAATTTAGAATTGATAGTAGACAAAGGCCGAAGGCTTGCGCTATCCAAATTGGGCCATGAAGTCTACCGATACCTTACATAATAATTATCCTAATCTTAAACATCCTTTATTGTTTAATATTGTTTTGATCGAACCCGAAATTCCGCAAAATACCGGCAACATTGGTCGCACCTGCGTGGGAACCCATTCAGAATTGCATCTGGTCGGCAAAATGGGTTTTGAAATTACTGATAAAAATTTAAAACGGGCTGGTTTGGATTACTGGCAACATTTGAAATGGACTCATCATCAAGAAATGCAAGACTGGGAAAAAACCCTGAAAGACCCTAAGCGGGTATTTTATTTTACAACCAAAGCTAAAAAATCCTATTTTGATTTTGATTATAAATTAGGCGATTCATTTGTCTTTGGGAAAGAAACCAAGGGTCTATCTGCTGAATTATTGCAACGCAATGAAGATCGCTGCGTGACCATCCCACAGTTTGGCCCGGTTAGAAGTCTAAACGTTGCAACGGCTGTTTCGATTGCCTTGTATGAGGCGATTCGCCAGAATAAAGACAAGATTTCTTTGCTTTAGGCCCGTCTCGTCTTGAAGTCCCATCGCAGTCATCATAGACTAAATCACCTATGATAAACGCAATTTTAAGATCAATATTTGGTACTAAACATGAACGCGAAATGAAAACACTTCGCCCTTCCGTTGATAAAATCAATGCTTTTGAAAAAGACATGAAGGCTTTAAGTGATGACGCTTTAAAAGCTAAAACTGTTGAATTTAAAGAACGCATCCACAAAGGTGCGACCGTTGATCAAATCCTTCCCGAAGCTTTTGCCGTTTGTAGGGAAGCTTCCCATCGCGTGTTGGGAATGCGTCATTACGATGTACAATTAATTGGTGGAATGATTTTAAATCGGGGCAGTATCGCGGAAATGCGCACGGGTGAAGGTAAAACCTTGGTTGCTACACTTCCGGTGTATTTAAATGCACTTACGGGAAAGGGCGTTCACGTAGTCAGCGTGAATGACTATCTAGTAAAACGGGATGCCGAATGGATGGGTCGCCTTTATACTTGGTTGGGACTTACTGTAGGAATTATCGTACACGATATGTCCGATCGTGAACGCCAAGATTCTTACAATGCAGACATTACTTATGCGACAAACAACGAATTAGGTTTTGATTATCTTCGTGATAATATGAAATTTGATTTAAAGGACTACGTTCAACGTGAATTTAATTATGCCATTGTCGATGAGTGCGATTCTATTTTAATTGATGAAGCGCGGACGCCATTGATTATCTCTGGTCCTTCGGAAGCGTCTACCGATAAGTATTACACTGTAAATAAAATTATTCCGGCTTTGAAACGCGACGTCCATTTTACTATGGAAGAAAAAAGCAAAACAGCTTCTTTGACCGAAGAAGGAAATTCTAAAGTTGAAGAGCTAATGAATATCGGCAATCTTTTCGATCCTCAAAACATAGACATTCTTCATCACGTTTATCAGGGTCTTAAGGCACATCATTTATTTAAACTTGATGTTGATTACATGATTAAAGATGGCGAAATCGTTATCGTAGATGAGTTTACTGGCCGATTAATGCCAGGACGTCGATGGAGTGATGGACTACATCAAGCAATTGAAGCCAAAGAAGAAGTTGATATTAAGAATGAAAATCAAACTTTAGCTTCGATCACTTTTCAAAATTATTTCCGTATGTATAAAAAGTTAGCCGGCATGACGGGAACTGCAGATACTGAAGCTGTCGAGTTTAAAAAAATCTACGATTTAGATGTATCAGTTATTCCAACGAATAAACCTATTCGACGGTTAGATAATAATGACGTAGTTTATAAATCTGAAGTGGCCAAATTCCGCGCTATCGCCAAAGACATTAAAGAAAGTCACGAAAAAGGCCAGCCGATATTAGTCGGTACTGTCAGTATTGAAAAATCAGAATTGCTTTCCAAAGCATTAAAACAAGAAGGCATTCGTCATGACGTTTTGAATGCTAAACATCATGAACGTGAAGCTGAAATCGTTGCTCAAGCAGGTCGCAAAGGTGCAATTACCATTGCTACCAATATGGCCGGTCGTGGAACTGATATCGTTTTAGGTGGTAATGCTGAGGTGATGGCTAAAAAAGCTACGGGCCTTGAAGATGGACCTGAGTTTGAAAAAGCCTTGGAAGATTTCAAAAGACAAACTGAAACCGAAAAACAAGATGTTATTAAAGCCGGCGGATTATTTATCGTCGGCACCGAAAGACACGATTCTCGTCGTATCGATAATCAGTTACGTGGTCGTTCTGGTCGACAAGGTGACCCAGGTGAATCACGATTTTATTTATCACTAGAAGATAATTTGATGCGTATTTTTAATGGCGAAATGATCCAAAAGGTAATGACTCGATTAAATGTTCCTGAAGATGAACCAATCATGGCAAACATGGTCACTAAGTCCATTGAAGGCGCACAAAGAAAAGTCGAAGGTCATAACTTTGATATTCGTAAGCATTTATTGGATTACGATAATGTTATGAACCAACAGCGCACTATTATCTATGGAATGCGCCGACAAATTTTAGATGGTCGTGATGTTGAAAGGTTAGTTTTGGATATGTTAGGGGATGTGACTTCCCATATTTTAGATCAGTTTATTCCGCAAGATGGAAAAAAAGTTAATTGGAATTTTGACGGTTTAATCAATGAAATGATTAAGCAGTTTGGTATCCGATTGAAAAAAGAAGAACTTGAAAATTTAACCATTGAACAAATTTCGGACACTATCAGTAAAGTAGTGAAAGAAGTTTTTGATGCGCAGAAAGCGGCCCTGCGAGAATTTTTTCCGCAAGTGATGAAAATGGTTCTTTTGCAGTCCATCGACTTAAGATGGAAAGAGCACTTGAAAAACGTAGATCGTTTAAAAGAGGGCATTAACTTACGTGGGTATGCCCAAAAAGATCCAATCATTGAATACAAAAAAGAAGCATTTAAAGCCTTCGATACTTTAAATATGACGATCAAAGCCGATAGCATTGAACGAATTATGAAAGTTCAGTTGGTTTCGGAAGAGCAAGCCGCAAAAATGAACGACATGTTACAAAATCCTGATATGGACGAATTAAGTTATCAGGGTGCTGATGAGTCTTCTACAGGTGGGGGAGTTTCTCTTCCGACCAGATCACCTTCGGGATCTTCACCTGATAATGATGGGGGCGGACAGCCACCAGCCGGTGCGCAAAGAATGCGAATGCAAGCAGGACCGCCGCAGCGTCAAGTACCCGATAAACCGATGAATCGTGCTAACAGAAGAAAGATCGAAAAAACAAAGGGTAAGTAAACTGATGAAATGTCCAAAGTGTTCGCACGGCATTGAACATGATTTTGGAATGGTAACTTGCCCAAGTTGCGGAAGCATATTGTTTGTCGACCTTGAAGGAAAAATTCATCTTAATTCAGACCAATATCAGTCCTCTTCGGGTAACACTAATCCAGTTATTTCATCAGGCACAAATCCAGGAGTTCCTTCGCGGGCAAAGCCTTTAGCGCAGGCTTTTCAAGGCAATACAAAC
Organism: Pseudobdellovibrionaceae bacterium; assembly: GCA_043720315.1. Classification (GTDB taxonomy): domain Bacteria; phylum Bdellovibrionota; class Bdellovibrionia; order Bdellovibrionales; family Bdellovibrionaceae; genus JAYSSX01. Next base: position 5,285 of record JAYSSX010000299.1, read on the forward strand.
GTAGACACAAAAGTAAAGTCTTCAAATATATTTCAACAGGCCTTAAATTCTCAAGTTACGAAACAAAAACAAAACGACATTAATCCATTTGAAGCCGCAGCGGCTGAAAAGGCTTCAGCACAACCGTTGTTTAGTAACTCAGTTTTAAATAACCCCCAGATTTCAAATGCTCAGAAAACTTCAACTACTCCACAACATTCCAATCACCCGCAGCCAATTTCTAAAAATCCGAAGTCTACGGGTAATGAAGAACTGAATAATTTTACCAATTCTCCTCCAGAAAAACGGGAGAGTTTTAAAAAGATGCTAGAAAGCATGCTTCAGGAAAAGTCAGACTTTGGTATAGTTACTTACGATATTTGGATTCAAAATATAAATAATAAAGATCAAAGAGAGCTGCTGATTGAGTGTTTAACCGACACCAAATTTAACTGGAGTGTCCCTGAGATGCTTAAAAACTTTAAAAACGGAGTTTTATTTATTACTCACTGTCCTCCAGTCAAGGCTGGGATATTAATTAAAAGGCTTTTAGAGTATAATTTAGAAGTTAAGTGGAGACAGCGTGGATCTTAAAAAAGCAATCTTAATTCTAATGTTATTATCATTTGGTTTTAATGTATTTGCTAAGGAGGCCCCTGCGGCAGGTGGCAAAGCCGAAGGAAAATCTGGAGACGATAAAGGTTTACCTGAGTGGGTAATGATTGAAGCCCAGATTGCCACTTTGGAAAGTAAAATTGGAGCCAAAGAAGAAAGCATTAAGAAAATCATAGAAGAGAAAAAGAAAATATCGGATGATTCTCCGAAGGCCAAAGAAATGGTTGATTTGTTGGTGTCTGAACACAATGAAATGAAGAAATACGTTTCTGATTATGAAAAACAAAGAACCCTACTTAAATTTAGATTTCCAGAGCGCGGAATAAAAGCTGATCGTAAATACCAAAGAAAAGAAATGAAGTCTTTGGAGGCAATGGAAGACGAATTCAGTTTAGAGGGAAAATTAAATAAAAATATCAGAAAAATGAGAAAACAGTTTCCCAAAGCTAATCAGGTGGCTCAGCCTGAAGGCGAAGAAGACGTTAGAAAGCCTTCTTCAGAATCAATCGACGAAGCTAAATCAATCATATTACAAAAATAAATTTAATGGACTGGCTCGAATTGCGGAACGTATCGAATGGAATTGTTACCTTTAATTTCCATTTCGTAACCTTCAAAAGCATTATTTCTAGATTCAGTTTGTTTTTTTGCCAATTCAACATCTAAATAGTGATTTGTTTCTTCGTTTTTTGCATCAGCTTGTTCAGCGCTGATTTCCGGAACAAAAGGTTCACCAACATAATTTGCTGTTCCTTCTAAGAAATGTATTTCCTTGTCATATTTTTTTTGTTGTTCGTAAAAAACATAATTCCAGCGATCCATACCTTGCCATCGTTGAGTTCGCTGCGGGCTACCCATAATTTCTAAGATTTCGCCTTTTTCCATACCTGGCTTTAGCTGTTCAAACTGTTTCAACTGATTGGTTTGGCAACCAAAATTAAATAAAGCAGATATTAGAATCAAACATAAAAATCTGAATCGCATTTCATTCCTTAGGCTGACCAGCGCCTAACATGGTGCTGATCCTATTAGTTATTATCGGTTTTCTGAGCCGGCATTTCAACCAAAACTGTATTCTCAAAATAATGCATTTTGAGTGTCTCATTTTGATACTTTTTGTATTTGTGGCATGTTTAATTGGCTATCAATGGGCATGCGATTGTAGCCAGTGACGTTCTTTAGTGTTTCTTCTTTAAAATCAAATTGCTTATTAATTCCCCCTCCTGATCTAAAATATTTTTTGTGATTAAGTCATTTGTGGCAGGAGTGAAATGGCCAAATTTACAATTGCTGTATGCGCAAAAGCGATCAATAAAATATTTTGAATAATTTTCGGAATTCACTATCGAATTAAAGCTTTCGTTCGATACAAAGTACAAATTTTTGAAACCATCTTTAATAACCGGCTTATTTGCAAAATCAAAATAAAAGGAGTCCCTGAAATTTTTAAAGGGAACGGGATTAGCTGAAAATAAATTTTGGTAGGATTCTATGTTTACTGTCGGATACCCCATCAGAATGAGGGGAACATTTTTACTTTGTAAATAGTTTTCCAGTTCGAATATTGAATTTTTGGTAAATTGAAAACCATCTAGGTTTTGTAGTTTAAAATCGTACTTCTCTAGACTATTCCATGTGGGATTTGCTGATAATATTCCGGCTACCCGATTAAGCATTGTCGCATTTGGTTCACCGCCATTTTTCAAAAAATTTGTGAAATAATCTAGACTTTCTAATTTGTTCTTTTTTAATTTGGATAGAAAAAGAAAAATTTTAAAGCATCTTCGTTGTAGGGGCAGATTTTTAACGCATTTTTAAAATGAAACAAAGATCGATTCTGGATAGCTTCAATTTTTTCAATGCAGGTTTCGCAATCAACCGGTAGCGAGTTCAATAGTGTGTATTCAAATCTACCCATGTCGTATTCGATTAAGAATTCTTTCTCTCGGTGACTAGTCAGAAAGTCTTCATAAGTTTTGTTAAGAGACTTTAAATCGTCCTTTCTATGTAGCTTGTTTAATGCGGCTCGAAGATCATCTACGTAATCTGGATTTTTTTCGCAAATTTTTCCGACTTTGGGTGGCTATAGAAAAATGTGGCATATAGTGAATTAATTAATTTTAAAGTTCGCAACTTTGTTTTTTTTGTAAGTTCGTAGGACTGATCATTGACGCCCATCATAGCAATCACTAAATCCGGTTTTAATTGGCGGAAAGAATTATAAAATTCAGTTATTACTTGTCTGGAATTTGCACCAGTGATTCCTCGATTATAAACCTTAACGCTGCGGCCAGGAAATTTCGCTGTAAGTTTGTTTTGCAGATCCGCTGGCCAAGCAGAATTTAATTCTGAGACAAAAAATCCTGTAGTAGTAGATTCTCCCAAAGCCAGAATTGTAAATTGATCCTTATTGCTACTTTCACTGGCCCTAAATGATTCTTGAATCCCAACGAAATGACTTGCTATCTGTAGGGTGGTTTCAAGAATTAGAAACGAAAAGAAGAGACCTAACAGGATGGAAGTGAATTTAAATAGAAGTAGTTTCATTTTTTGATTTTCTAATACGTCAGTTTTATGATCAACTAAAATCAAGGAGTAAAAAATTGAAGGTTTGGACCGATTTAAAGAGTATACTAAGGAAAAATAAACCTAAGTGTAGAATCGTCTACTTTATGGCTTCTACAGCTTTGGCTGATTCGGATTCAATTGCCTCAGTGGGTCTTTACTTGGAATCATGAATTACGCAGGATTATGTTTGGTCGGGCTATTTATATCGGAAATTAGAAAAAATCTCTGATGCTCATCAAACCTTAACTGCTTTTGGAATAACTTATCAAGCAAATTCAGATTTTCGATATCTCGTTGCGCTTTCGGTTATTCAAGATAGTCTGACGGAAATTAGGCCCTACCAGCAGGTAGTCTACATCTTATCACATTCTGCAACCTATGAAGAGTCATTTATAAAGTTTCGAACTGAAGAGAGGTACTGGAAAGAGACTGC
>JAYSSX010000300.1:0-2297 GCA_043720315.1 Pseudobdellovibrionaceae bacterium
ATCTTTCTAAACGAGCTCGCGATGGAAAACTGAAACCTGATGAGATGAAGGGCGCTTCAATCACTATAACTAACATTGGTTCTGTTGGTGGCACTTACGCTACACCAATTATCAATCATCCCGAAGTAGCGATACTTGGAATGTATAAAATTTCTGACAAGCCAATTTTAAAAGATGGAAAAATTGATTTTATTAAATCAATGAATTACACAGTGACTTGCGATCATCGCTTAATCGATGGTGCCGTTGCTGCTAACTTTTTAAAATCGTTCTTTCAAAAGATCCAAAACCCTGGCGTTTTAATGATGGGAATGTCGTAAGCTTAACTTACAGAAGGTAAAAAAAATTATGCAAACTTTTGATGTTGTTGTTATTGGCTCTGGTCCTGGTGGTTATGTTGCAGCTATTCGGTGTTCACAGTTGGGTTTTAAGACCGCAATTATCGAGCGAGAAGCTGTTGGTGGAGTTTGTCTTAATGTCGGCTGCATCCCATCTAAAGCTATGATCACGGCAACGCACCTTTTGCACAAAGCTCAACATGATTTCAAAACCATGGGTTTAAATATAAAAGGCAATATTGAAGTTGATATGAAAACTTTGGTTAACTGGAAGCAATCTGTTTGCGATAAAATGTCTAGTGGCGTGAACCAACTATTAAAAGGTAACACTGTTACAGTTATTAAAGGTTCTGCTGAATTTAAATCGGCTAAAGAAATTAGTGTTAAAACAGCAACTAACACTGAAAATATTATTTCAAAATATTTTATTGTAGCAACGGGCTCTAGACCTATCGAAATTGGTGGATTTCCATTTGATGAAAAAGATATTTGCTCTTCAACCGGAGCCTTGGCCTTTGATGCAATTCCAAAACGTGTTGCTGTCATTGGCGGAGGCTATATCGGTTTAGAAATTTCTTCTTACTTAAGAAAATTAGGAACTGAAGTTACCATAATTGAAGCTCAAACATCTCTTTTAGCAGGAGTTGTTGATCCAGAATGCGCACAAGTTGTTACACGCAAAGCTGAAAAAGCAGGAATCAAAATAATTTATAATGCCAAGGCCAAATCACAAAAAAAATCAGGCTCTAATTACGACGTTACTTTTGAATTGAATGGCAAAGATGAAGTTATTAAAGTTGATAAAATTTTAGTGACTGTTGGCCGCAGACCCAACGGCGATCAAAGCAATTTAAAAGCGGCTGGTATAACTGTTGATGAACGCGGATTCGTTAAAGTGGATGCTCAGCGCAGAACTAATATTCAAAATATTTTTGCTATTGGTGACGTTTGTGGACAACCAATGTTAGCCCATAAAGCTTCTTACGAAGGTGTTATGGTCGCTGAAATCTTGTCCGGACAAAATCGTGCCTATGATGTTAAAACTGTACCTGCCGTAGTTTTTACAGATCCTGAAATCGCATCTGCCGGCTTGACAGAGGCCGAAGCCAGAGCCAAAGGTTTCAATGATTTATTGATTTCAAAATTTCCATTCGCTGCCAATGGCCGCGCTGTTAGCATGTCTGAAACCGATGGATTTGTTAAAATGATTGCGGATAAAAAAACCCATGTTTTACTAGGTGTTCATATTGTCGGACCAGAAGCTTCGAACTTAATTTCTGAAGCTGTGCTGGCCATAGAAATGGGTGCTCGGTTAGAAGATGTGGCCTTATCCATTCATCCCCATCCAACATTGGGCGAAACCATGATGGAATCTGCAGAAGCAACTTTAGGCCATGCGATCCATATTATTCAGAAACCTTTATCAGGCGCTACTAAAGCAGTTCACGCTTAAAACAATACTGTTTTTAAGGATGTTGAATGATTATCGAAGACTGGGGCCTGATAGATTACGAACAGGCCCTGAATAAACAAATTGAATATTTAGAAATCGTCGCTAGCGATGAAAATCATCTTGGGTTTTTGATTTTTTGTTCACACCCAGCTGTCGTCACAACCGGAAGACAAACTAAAGCAGATGATATTTTTGCATGGGACGGCCCTGTCATTGAAGTTTCACGCGGCGGCCGGGCAACTTATCATGGACCTTCGCAAGTTGTTATTTATCCCATAATCAACTTAAAAAATTCTAGATCCAACCGTGGACCACAAGAAATTCGTGGCTTCATACGCAGCCTTGAACAATGCATTGTGCTTACATTAAGCGAATATGGCTTACAAAGTATGGGAAAAACTGAAGCCAAAGCTGAAACTTCGCTGGAAGATACTGGAGTTTGGATAGGCTCTCAAAAAATTGCATCTATCGGAATCGCTGTGCGCAAATGGATTTCGTTTCATGGC
>JAYSSX010000301.1:0-4349 GCA_043720315.1 Pseudobdellovibrionaceae bacterium
TAATATTTGATGGAAAAAACTCATGACACCACAAGAACTTGAATCCAAATGGACAGCCTTTGAAAATCACCTTATCAGTTGGTTGGCTTCACAAAATGAATTTTTCCGCTGGCTGAGTTTACCGATTTTAGCCGGGTTTTTTTACCTCTTATTGTGGCCCGACTGGACCGTAGTTTATCCGGGCTGGACGCGCCTATCGTTGGCCCAAGATCGTTTGTGGTTGGTCATCATTCTTCTTTTTTTTAGTCTTCTGGTAAAATACTTAAGTAAAGAAAAATTGGTTATTTACTTTGGTTTTTGTATTTTGGCGACTTGGACTTTTTCGTGTTGGAAACTTCAGGTCATTTTTCCAGGTGTTTTTTTACATCCTCTGTTTTTGATATTGATGACCTTTGGCTTTAGAGTGATGCTAAAATCAGGAACTCAAACTTCAAAAATTCTGACTTTAATATTTTTGCTTTTAGGTTTTGCAAGTTCTATGTACATTAGCGGCTATGTAGCCCTAAACAACAACCCAAGATATCTTCCCTTCTTTTGGACTCTACATCCAGAGTATCTTTTGTTTTCGGGTCTTGCCATTTTGATATCGGCGTGGACCGGGCAAAAAACAAATGCGATTTACTTTTTGGCACCGACACAGGTTGTTTATCCAACGCCACTTCCTGCCGGCACCGAATTCAAACCAACTTCAATTCTTTGGTGGCACGGATTTGTTAATCTGGTCTTTGCGCTGATACTATTAAAATTGTTATTTGTCTTAGCCTTTTTACCAGCCTTCCAAATCACTATTTTAAATCAGATACACCACTATTTATTCTTCTGTTTGTTTATCATTTCAGGAATGAATTTCACATCGAGTTTGCTGAGAATGTATGGATTCAACGTCATGGATGCGACTTCGTTTCTGTTTTTAGCGAATAGCCCCTTGGACTTTTGGCGCAGAGCCTCGAATTACCTTTATCATTTTATGTTTGAAAATATATTTATTCCAAGTTTTAGAAAATTTCGCTCATTAGTCTTATCGGTAGCCATTTGTGTTTTTGCGATTGGGACACAGATGTTTCTATTTCATGAAGTTTTTGTTCGTTGGTTTTATTCATTTTTTTTCCCGGAGTTTACGGCAAATATTCAACCTATTGGTGGAACTCTGGTGTGGGTCGCTAAATATCTTTTTTTATGGCTGACGCTCAGTTTTATTTATCAGAAAACAATCTACAATTTTTATTTAAAAAGACAACTGATTGGAAACAGCTGGGTACTTCCCGTTTTGACGCAAATTCTTATCGTCGCAGTTTCTTTATTGTATATTTAGAACAGTTGCGAAATTTTATTTAGACTTGTAAAATTCTCGTAAGTAATTTTTTCACTGTCGAAACGAATCTTAAAGTGATCTTCGATGGCCAATACGTACTGAATTAAAATCAAAGAATCTAAAGCGCCTTTAGCAAACAAATTATCTTCATCAGTCAATTCGTTAACTTTTGGATAAGTATTCAGAGAAACTAAAATTTTTTTAAGATCTTCAACTTTTGTTTTATTTGCCATAAGTTCTATTAAACTCACTAACTTTTTTAAAATCAAATGATTCATGATACGACTTAAATTTTGCAGCAGTTATACGTCGCCCTTGCGGCGAAATAGTATCAACACACCATTCCTCAGCCAATCTTTCTCCGATAAAATGTGGAACACCAGCCGTTAAACCATAGGACCCCATGTTTTCAAAAACCAGGTAGTCTCCTGCTTGAATGTCTTTGGGAACACTCAAGCGAGGATGAAGGATGTCGTGCCATAAACAAAGCGATCCCCCCAGCAAGACCTCTTTATTTTCAGTGGCTTCAATAACCTGGCCATTTCGTACCATAAAACTTTTGGTCGAATTTAAACTTTGTCCCATGGTTACCAAAGGGCTTCCCAAGTGTTGCAATCCCCCATCAATAATAACAAGATCTGCACCAGTGTCGGTCTGCTTTACTGATAGGACAGGCACGCCATAGTAACCTATAGGACCAATCAAGGCCCTACCTATTTCTAAACAAATAGGATGCTTAACTTCAATCATGTTAATCTTCGACAAATCCTGACCCGCAGATATTCCAGGTCCTAAGAACAAAGTAGATGGACTTTGAAATAGTTGAGGATATTTACCTAAAATAAAATCCATTTTACTTATTATTAAGGCCGCACGCTCACTGGTAAAATTTTCTCGACCTAAATAAGCATGTAACCCAAGCAACGGCTTCAGATTGCCGGTCATTTTGGTAAAAACTTGATTTAGTACCTCATCAGACAAACCCAACTTTTCCGAAAATACATCGGGAGTTTGCAACCGCAAACTTAGTTGGGTTTTACTGGTTTTATAAACTGGACTTTCTAAAATAAAATCGAGCTCTTCTAAAGAATCGATCTGAACAACTTTTATATTCATTTTCAAAGCCAAAGATAAACAACCATCTGTTTTTCCGGGCCCTGAAAGGCTGATCGTTTCTGCTGCGATACCCTTTTCCTGAGCAAACTCAAGTTCCGCAAAGGAAGACAAGTCAAAACCATCCAAATTCGTTTTAAAGAATTCCACCACCTGTAAATTTGGATTGGATTTTAATGAAAAATTTAAACGGTTATTAGGAAAAATACGATTTAATTGCTTTTTTAAATCATTCAGATTTTGTTCCAGCTCTATAAGATCATAAATAAAAAATGGAGAATGTTGTTCAGTAAGAATTTTCCAGTTCCAAGATTTCAAGTTAGGCCCCCCAGATCTTTTGTATTTTCGCCAGCACTTCAGATTGCCACAGTAGATTAGAGTTCGTAAAAAACGAAATCTCCGTTTGGCCAGGTAAATCATTATGCATTCCTGAAGCTTGGTAGGGAATGAAAAGTCGTTCAGCATCAGACGAAATCAAATTCGACAACTGACGGAACCCCGTCTCGAAGTCAATGGCATTTGTCTGCTGAAAACGAAAACGGTAGGACTCTACATCTGTATGAAGTTTCAATTTTTCGATAGCAGCTTCAATTAAATGGGTTTTTGTCCATCTTACATTAAGGTCAGTTACCGGGAAGTGTTCGCCATTAGCGCCCGAAAACGAATCAAAACCAAAAACTCCATTATATCCCAAGTCTTTCAATTTTAGGCCAATAGCCGATGAAATCTTGTTGTAGGCCTCGATCACAATTGGTTGAGATACCTTTTGATGGCGATACGATAGTCCTGATTTATCATAAAAAACCGTATAGACATTAATCACATCATTCTCTGTGCTAGCGGTAATACTCCAGTCTTGAGTGCGATCGATTTTTTCTTGGATTATCCATTCAAACCCTGGCTGAATTTGCTCCAGCCTTGAGACCAAATGTCTATATATGGAATCGTCAGTCCGCTCCAAATATAAATTTCCTCCACCACCCGACGACCAACTAGGCTTTAAGACAAAAGGCAATTTCTTTGCGAACCACTGACTCAATTTTGAAGTCAGATCACCCGTTTTTGCGATTTCACTAATAGGAAAGTTCCAGCCATTTTTGTCTGCCAATTCTGGCAGCCAAGTTTTTTTATTTAATTCGGCAAATTGTTCTACCGTAATTATTGAATTGTTTTTTACGACTATTTCTTTTTCCAGTTGGGACATTCCCGCCACCTGCCAATGGCTTAGATTTAATCCAATCGTTTTTTGATGAACTTCATCGATCCATAATTTCTGATCGAAAGGATTGGCGATCATCGGAATGACTTTCCCAAATTGAAAGCCCCGATCTTGAAAAACCTTTTGCAGTCCGCTAGGAATTTCTCTGTATTGAATGGCATAATCGCCTGGGCCAGTTAAAAAAATCGCTAAATCTTCACTGACTCTGGTCAAATGTTCCGACTGCGGAATACGAACCGAAAAAATTTTCCGCATATTTCCAGCCGGATCAAAAAGTTGGTCAATAGACAGATTCATAAAAACGGCTTTACTCATATTAAAAAAACCTCAGCTCGGAAACATACTTTTGGATCTTTCGTCCATTCCAAAATACTGGCGCCTTTATCAGTACTAAGATCACCATAACCAAAGAAAATTCTTCTTTTAAATTGAATGGCACGCGGATCAGTAACAGCCGGCAAAAAATCACGTGTAACTAAAAAATCAAATCCATGTTCGTTTGCAAAGGTCCTTGCCTGCCGATACAAATCTTCTAAAGCGACCGAACCTCCCCACGTCATGCCCAACATTTGAAACTTAATTTCTTGTCCAGACAGGTTCTCCCAACCCCTTGCCCTGCGCAATCGCTCTAATACCAAACCTTTAGGACCAGTGCTTTTCCAGCGCCTCAATGATCTTAAAGAACACATCAAAGCACCTGCCGTT
>JAYSSX010000302.1:0-1628 GCA_043720315.1 Pseudobdellovibrionaceae bacterium
CGATCTTGGAAGTTTGCAGTTCCATCGGCATTTACAGTTAAAGTAACTGAGTACGTGCTGTCATAAACAGCTACATCAGCAAAGGTAAAAGAGTCATCAGTCATTGAACCAACAACTTGACCATTACTTAATAGGTCAGTTCCATTTACTTCAAGATTCACATCTAAAGCGCTATTGCAACTTCCAGACAATTCCTGGTGAAAATTTAAAGCTGTATCCGATTGAGTGATTGTGTTCTCAACCATGCAAGTTCCTTCAGCGGCATCAAGATAAGAATAAGTTAATTCTCCTGACCAAGTACCTAAAACAGAAGCTTGCGCGAATGATCCGCAAAGAGCGATCGCTGCAATAGCAGTCGACATTTTAATAAGCATAAAGAGTCCTTTCTATAATGTGTGCACCAACGGTGCGCATTTTTGTTGAACCATTAGCGTTCTACAGGATCGGACATTGAGCAAGTGATATATACAACACGTTGAGTAGATTGTGTTCGGAAGTGTTTTGGGTTATTTTCAGGTGTTTTTAGGAATTTTCTTTTCCCATCCCGCTTTCAAAGGGCGAAATATTCTAACATTCCATATTATATTTTTAGTATAGTTGGATCTCAAGTATTGAAGGCTTTCCTCGCCACCCTTAATTTTTAACCATTCCACTTCTTTGCCTGGGGTTAGAAACATCGGCATACGGTCATGGCCATTTTCTAAAATGAATGGGTCGGGCTGTTTAGTGAGAATGGCAAATGACTCGATCACTTCGCCAGATTCCTTATTTAGCCACGCATCATAAATACCAGCTGCAAAAAGAAGACTCTGTTTTTCGGAAAAAAATTCGATCACATTTCCTGCCAATGGCCCTAAGTAAACCGACTCAAAAAAACCATTGAGGGGAACAAGGCAATGTTGACCAGCGAAAGGGTTTTTCCAGGTGGGTTTCTCCATAACGGTTTCAATTCGAGCGTTATGAGTGGCAAATTTGACCTTAGACTCCTTCGACCAAGAGGGTACTAAACTGAACTGCATTTGTTTTAATTTCAAATTTTGCTTTGAATCTAAAACGGCGACAGCCACATAAGATTTTCGGTAGGGGAGTGTGTTACTGGGGTGGTTTGCGCTAGAATCCAGAGCATCTGAATTGTCAATGGCAATGCCGTACTCAGACATAAATGTCGTAAGTTTCTGCTTAGTTTCTGCCCTGTCCAAGTTGAGAACGTATTGCGAACACATAATGCTATTTATCATACATTTTTTCTTAACTTGCACCCTTATATTAGAACGATTAGGATTTGCTAATGAACACAATATATCAATGGGCTATCACTGGGATTATATTAATAGCTGCCGAAATGTTAGTTGGAAATTTTGTCTTATTGCTGTTTGGACTAGCTGCATTGGTTGTAGCCGGTTTACAGCTGATTCTGGGCGAGCAAAGTCTATTACATAATTCTTTGATTTTTGCTGTAGTTGGGGTCATAGGAACATTGTGGCTTAGGAAGAAGAAATTCTTTCAAAAACAAGGGAAAACATTTTCTTCGGAAAATGAATTTTTCTTGGATAAAAGTATAAGTTCAAAAGCAGCGGAAACCGTAAAGTATCAAGGCACGGTTTGGACAGCCGTCAATGAAAACGAAT
>JAYSSX010000303.1:0-6767 GCA_043720315.1 Pseudobdellovibrionaceae bacterium
ATAGAGAGCTCCTTAATTAATCTTTTGTTTAATTAGTATTGCAAGGGATACCAAAACTTAAGCAGTTCTACCTTGTCTTAAAAAGAAGAAACCGGGCACAAAAGAAAAGAGCTCTCCATTTTTGACCCATTTGAAAGAAAATTATTTCGTTACAAAATTTACCAGAAAAAACGAAGCACTTTCCATAACTTAGAAATTAAGGTATGAATTGCTTTTAACCCTCGGAAAAATTTTTTGCGGAAGTGTCGATTTTCGAGAGTTCCCAGCGTCTTTCCTTTGTAAGACAATCAAGTCGAACAAAGTTGAAGACGCAAAGGAATAAGATGAAAGAATATTTATTAGTAGCCAAAGGGCACAAATCCACTTGGGATAAAACTAGCGACGCCGAGTGGGATAAAGTCATGCAGGGATTTTCAACTTGGATCGCCGGCATGAAAGAAAAAAATCGATGGATTCGCGGAGATGCCTTAACAACGAAACGTCGTGATATCTTTAAAACGGCTGACAGTTTTCAAATTTTAGATGGCCCCTTCACCGAAACTAAAGAGCTGACTGGTTTTTTCCTTTTTAAGGCTGAAAATATGCAGCAGGCCGCTGAATACGCGATAGGATGTCCTTCCCTATTGCACGATAGCCTTTCGCTACACGAGCTAGAAGGTGATCGCCCATGAGCGAATTTATGTTGGTAATGAAGGGCGAATATCAATCCTGGAATGGAATGAGTTCCGACGAAAAGCAAAGAGTGATGGAAAAATATTACGCTTTTGTGAATCGTCTTAAAAGAGAAGAACGTTTTAAAGACGGGTCTGCTTTGAAAAATGGGGGCATATCGCTGCGTTCAGAAAAAGGAATCGTTATAACTGATGGGCCTTTTGCTGAGACCAAAGAAAGTTTTAACGGCTATTTTGTTTTTAAAGCTGAAAACCTAGAAGAGGCCGTTGCCATTGCCCGCGAATGTCCGGCCCTAACACACGGGGAAACCGTAGAAGTTTTTGAATTGAGTAGTCATTAGTTGGAAAAAAGTAATATCGATCAAGTCCTAGATCATCTTTTTAGGAGGCAATCTGGAAAAATGGTTGCTTATTTGACCCGTTTTTTTGGCACTGATCATTTAGATTTGGCTGAAGCTGTGGTACAAGAAGCTTTACTCCGCGCTGTGCAGAGTTGGCCACTACAGGGAATTCCCGATAATCCAGAAGCCTGGATTCTAAGGGCGGCGAAAAATGCAGCCATTGATCATTTCCGCAAAAAAAAGGAAGATCTTTTAGAACCCCAGTACTTTGACCGATTAGCAGACGGTCTTGAGGATAGCGATGTTCAATTAGTGCAATCAATGCAGCAAGAGCTCAAAGACAATGACCTCAAACTTCTTTTTATCTGTTGTCATCCTGTTTTGAATAGCGAAACTAGGGTCGCTCTGACGCTAAAGACTGTTTGTGGATTCAGCGTTAAGGAAGTGGCAAGGGCCTTTGTCGCCAAAGAAGAAACGATTGCGCAAAGGCTGGTTCGCGCCAAGAAAAAAATTGCCGAAGAAAAAATAAAATATGAAGTACCTCAGCCAGAAGAGTTGGGTGAACGAATGGATTCCGTTTTGGAAGTTTTGTACCTTCTTTTCAACGAAGGTTATTTGGCAACCGAAGGCAGCTCACTGATTCGAAAAGATCTTTGCGATGAAGCCATTTACCGAACCACTTTACTTTCTGAACATGAAATAGGAAACCATCCCCAAGTTTTTGCTTTACTTGCGCTGATGCATTTTCAAGCCTCAAGATTTCAGGCAAGAACCAATAGCGAGGGAGAACTTCTTTTGCTGGAAGACCAAGATCGATCGTTATGGGATCAAAATCACATTCAATTGGGAATAAAATACCTAGATCAATCTGCAGAAGGCGAAGACTTAACTGACTATCATCTTGAAGCCGGAATTGCTTCTTACCACGCGATGGCATCTACTTTTGCTGAAACTAATTGGGCCGGAATATTAAGCCTGTATGAAGTTTTAGAAATTGGCACCGAGTCCCCTATCATTGCTCTTAATAAGGCAGTAGCCGTAGGCATGGTTCACGGATTTCCCTCTGGCATTACTGAAATTATGCGGATTAAGAATTCTGGGTTATTGGCTAACTACTATCTACTTCCGGCAGCTTTAGCTGAATTTTACCGCCGAGACGGACAATTTGAAAATTCCTTAAATTATTTTAACGAAGCTTTAAAATTAGTAGGGACCATTCCCGAGAAACGCTTGATTGAAAAAAGAATTAAATCTTGTAAAGAAAATATCTTCTAAATTTTAGTTAACCCTTGAATTCCACCATTAAGATTTAAAACATGGTAACCCTTTGATTTTAAAAACTGACAGGCCTTCATACTTCTTCCTCCGGATTGGCAGTAAACCAAAATCGGAGTCTCTTGAGATAACTGCTGATAATTTTTTTCTAAGGTTCCCAGTGGAATATGAAAATCAAATTTTAACTTACTTACAGCTAGTTCTGATAAGTCACGAACATCTAAAATCTGAAATTTTTTATCTGAAATTCCCTTTTGTAATTCAATTTCTGAAATTTGCTGAATGACCTGGTCTGTACTACAGACAAAGTGCTCTTCTTTTAAATTTTTTATTTTTGGATTTGATCCGCACAGCTGGCATTCAGAATTTTTTTGAATTTGTAAGGTGGTCATTTCATTGCTTAACCCGTCCCAAATAAATAACTTCGAACGGCTAGGCTGGTCCAATCCTAAAATTAATTTTAAAACTTCATTAGCCTGCATGGTGCCTAATAAGCCAGGCATAGTTCCTAAAATTCCTACCTCTGCACAGGATGGTACCGATCCCGCAGGTGGGGGTTCAGAAAAAAGACAGCGGTAGCAAGGACCACCTAGATAATTATAGACAGCCAATTGCCCTTCAAAATTTAAAACTGAAGCCGACACCAAGGGAACTTTAGCAAAAAAACTAGCATCATTAACTAGAAACCTGGTGGCAAAATTATCGGCGCCGTCCAGGACATAATCAAACTGTGAAAAAAGATTTAAGGCGTTCTCTAAAGTTAATTTTTCGGTAAAAATTTGAATTTTGATTTCTGGATTCAATTGTTGCAGCCTCACTTTAGCTGCTGAAACTTTAGGCGTACCAGCATCAGAAGAAACAAATAGAACTTGGCGTTGTAAATTGGAAACATCAACGATATCAAAATCAATCAAACCTAAAGTCCCGACGCCGGCAGCAGCTAGATAAAGCGCGGCTGGAGATCCCAACCCACCAACGCCGACTAACAGGACTCTAGCGTTAGAGATTTTTCGCTGGCCGGACATCCCTATTTCGGGCATTTGTATTTGTCTCTGATATCTTTGCATGCGTATAATTGTACAAGAATTAAACTGAGGATTCTATGATTAAAGTTGCTTTGACCACCAACCTACAAAAATATTTTCCTAAATCAAAACTGGAAATCGAAGCTGATTCGATTTTAGATTTGTTAAAGAAAATGGATCAAATTGAATTACATTTTTCTTCCTATATTTTGGAAGACAATAAAGATGTACGTAAACACGTCAATATTTTTATTGATGGGCAACTGTTACCAAAAACGGAAACCACTCGAAAATTAAAAAACGGACAAACTGTTCATATCATGCAGGCATTATCAGGAGGATAGATGAAAGCTTATTTAGCGACTAGAAAAGGATTAATCGTATTAAAACCTAAAGCTTCAGGATGGGAAGTTGAAAAAGCACATTTTGATGGAGTAAAAGTAACTTACGTTCGCAGCGACGTAGCCAAAGGTTGGATCTGGGCAGGTGTTAATCATGGCCACTGGGGTCCTAAATTGCACGTTTCAAAAAATAAGGGAAAAAGTTTTGAAGAAATCGTTCCACCGAAATATCCCGAGGGTTCAAAACTATCTATTAAAGAATATTGGGCCTGGGCAAGGGACTCTAAGGGAAGAATCTATGTAGGAACAGACCCAGCTGATTTTTTCCATAGCGATGACGAAGGTAAAACTTGGACTTTAAATCAATCCTTTTTTAAAGCTGAAGGTAAAGATCGTTGGTTTGGAGCCGGTACCGATGGAACCGCTTTGCATAGTATTCTTATAAACCCCAAAAATGATAATCATATTATTGCTGCTGTTTCAGTGGGTGGAGTATTGGAATCAAAGGATCGTGGCCAATCTTGGAAATACATTAACAAAGGTCTTCAAGCCGATTTTATGCCAGACAAAGATGACCCCGTTGTGCAAGATCCACATTTAGTTGAAATGTCTCCTTCAAATCCGAACGTTCTTTGGCAACAAAACCATTGCGGGATCTTTAAATCCGACAACTCGGGCGAACTTTGGCAAAATTTAAGTAAGGCCAAAGGACTTAAATCTCCTTTTGGTTGGGCTGTTGTCGTAGATGAAAAAAATTGTGACATCGCCTACACTTTACCTGCCCTCTCGGATGAAACTCGTGTCCCCGTCCATAAAAAGTTAGTTGTGCAAAAAACAACAAATGGCGGAAAGACTTGGAAAACTTTATCCAAAGGCCTTCCACAAAAGTATTGTTACGATATTGTTTACAGACATGCCTTTAAAAAAAGCGCAAAACAACTCCTATTTGGTTCGACCACTGGACATGTTTACTTTTCTAAAAATTCCGGCGACAGCTGGAAACAGTTATCTTATCAACTTGCTCCCATCTATGCTGTTGAATTGATGTAACGGTTAAGATAGGTTAGTGGGTATGAAAAATGATAAAAAAATCGATATCGTACCTTTTAATTCTTATCAAAAATTTATAATCGCTATATTGGCATTCCTGCAATTTACTATCATTTTAGACTTTATGGTATTGTCTCCATTAGGTGCTGTTCTAATGCCGGCTTTACAAATCGGTCCCGCTCAATTTGGTTTAGTTGTTTCGGCTTATGCGTTTAGTGCTGGAATTTCGGGGATACTGGCTGCAGGATTTGCCGACAGATTTGATCGTAAAAAAATGCTTCTTTTTTTCTACGCCGGATTTATTTTGGGTACGCTCCTTTGTGGTTTAGCTCCCAATTATCATTTTCTATTAGTTGCCCGAATGGTTACCGG
Organism: Pseudobdellovibrionaceae bacterium; assembly: GCA_043720315.1. Lineage (GTDB taxonomy): Bacteria > Bdellovibrionota > Bdellovibrionia > Bdellovibrionales > Bdellovibrionaceae > JAYSSX01. The sequence goes on from JAYSSX010000303.1 coordinate 5,076, forward strand.
AATTTTTGGTGGAGTTATTGGTTCGATCGTTGGTGCAATTACTACCGACTTATTTCCGTTTGAAATGCGTGGACGTGTGATGGGGTTTGTGCAAACTGCATTTGCCGCTAGCCAGATTTTAGGTTTACCAGCCGGACTTTATTTCGCTAATTTATGGGGATGGAATGCTCCCTTTTTAATTATCGTATTGATCGGTTTATTGGCGGGCATTGTCATCGTCTGGAAAATGAAACCTGTAGACAGCCATTTATCATTGGAGGCTCCAACTACGGCGTTTCACCATTTAAAAACCACAGTTACAAACAGAACTTATTTATTTGCGTTTGCCTCAACGGCATTACTTTCTATTGGCGGATTTATGATGATGCCCTTTAGTAGCGCTTTCACTGTAAATAATATGAAAATTTCTTTAGGTAATTTACCTATGATTTATTTGGCGACAGGAATCAGCTCTATTTTCTTGGGGCCTATTATTGGTCGATTGTCAGATACGGTTGGAAAATATAAAGTTTTTGTTGTGGGCAGTTTGATTAGCGCAACCACTGTTTTTATTTATACTAATTTGGGCGAAACAGCATTAGTTCCAGTTTTGATTTTAAACGTAGTAATGTTTTCTGGTATTTTTTCGCGCATGATCCCATCAGTGGCATTGATGTCAGCAATTCCTTCCCCTGCATCGCGTGGTTCTTTTATGGCCATCAGCGCATCGCTGCAACAAATTGCCGGAGGATTTGCCGCCGTATTGGCCGGTTATATTGTAGTTCAAAATGGAAAAGATGCTCCTTTAGAGCATTTTGACCGAGTCGGATATGTAATGATAGGCACCGTTAGTATTAGCCTTGTAATGATGTATTTCATCAACAAAAAAGTAAGCCAAAAGAAGCTTTCCTAAAACCTAATTTTAAGCCATACTTTTGAAATTATGAAAAAAGAACTCGTCAGAATGATTGCTGGTTTTCGCCGCTTTCGTGAAAAATTTTTTAAAGAAGAAAAAGTTTCCTTTTACGACAAGTTGAGCAGTTTAGGTCAAAGTCCGAAAACTTTAATGATTGCTTGTAGTGATTCGCGTGTCGATCCCGCGATTTTATTTTCTTCGTCGCCAGGAGAAATTTTCGTCGTTAGAAATGTGGCCAACTTAGTTCCTCCGTTTGAATCCAGTATTGGCTTTCACGGTGTGAGTGCAGCAATCGAGTTTGCTGTCGTTAATCTTAAAGTTGAAAACATCGTAGTCCTGGGACATCGTCAATGTGGCGGTATTCAGTCTTTGTTCAGACCTGAAAATGTAAAGAAGAATGGATTTGTGGCCCAGTGGATGAGTATCGCCGATTCAGCCAAAGCAATGGTTATGGAAAAACATCCCGGTGCTAGCGTGGATACTTTATGCCGAGAATGCGAACAAGAGTCGATTGCGATCTCTGTTAAAAACCTCCTTACGTTTCCCTTTATTAGCGAAGCGGTGGCCAAAAATACTCTACAAATTTTAGGACTCTACTTTGATTTGGAAGATGGCCAACTATTTTTCCTAGATGATCAAACCCACTCTTTCCAAGAAGTGGTTTATCCCGATCTCAGAAAAGGGCATGCTTAAATCATGACAAGCTTACAAAACGTTTGGCGCAAATGCAGTTCGTGTAAAAAAGACATTTTATTAAATTCTACTTACTATGAGTGCAGTGTCTCAACTTGTACCGG
>JAYSSX010000304.1:0-2697 GCA_043720315.1 Pseudobdellovibrionaceae bacterium
GCTGAATTGGTTAAATACGATTCTTCTATCACGAATGATAAATTCCGTAGAGAAATGCGTAACATGACTGTTGAATTAGATGGTTTCAAAAAGAACAGAGACAAAGTTTGTACTTCGACTCCAGCTTTCGAGCAAATGTCTAAAGCTAATGCTTCTTTACAGCAGACTTTATCAAACATTCTTTATGCTTTTCAAACTCCAGACTCTTGTATGAGCGATTTCAAAATCTTTAAAGATAAAGATGGAACTGTAGATTTACGTCAATTAGACAGCGTTGCTCAGAAATTCAACTCTCAATGTAAAAAGAAATAATTTAAGTTTTTAAAAAAGTTAATACTTAGTTATTAATTTGTAGATTTCTGGAAAAACCCGCTTACCGCGGGTTTTTTTACTCAGCTAAGCCGACTTTCTCGGTTTACGTATTGAGTGAATTGCCAATTCAAATTTTTGTCTTAATCCGAGACAATTATTTTTAATAGGACCTGGCACATTATGGGACATGGCATGTATAGTGAATCCATTTCAGATAATGAATGACGCTAATTGTGGGGCAACTAGTAAACCTAAAAAGACTTTGTGGAAGCAAAACCTCCTACAGATGTATATTTTGTTTACAATATTTTTGATGTCTTTGATTTGTTCCATTCGGTCTCATGCCGGTTATACGGAAGAAGAACTTCGATCCTTATCAAAATATACACAAATAAGTACTGTCGAGCAGGAGTTCTTTCAAAATCCCACGCCTATAACCTTTTCCAAAATAGATCCAAAAAAGCGTGAACCAATGTTAGCGGAAATGTTAGCCGTCGGGCCAGTGGTGATGGATGCGGCTGGATTATCCATAGATCAAGTTGCACAAAGATATGAACAAATATTCAAGGCCCACTTAATCCATCGTAGTCCCGAAAAACTTAGATCCATTTACTATCAGGCATTTGAGCAAATAGTAATGAACCCAAATGAATCTCGTGAAAGTTCCGAGCAATTGGGGCAAAGGGCCAGCCACTTGCTTTTGCTATCCAGCCAAGGAGATCGTCAGGCTTTGCAAGATCAGTTTTGCAAGGGATTTTTGGGTGCGTCCTTTAACCTGGGTGCTAAAGAAGGTAAAGGATTTGCGGATTTTAGCGGGGTTAATAATCTTGAATATACGACTCGTTTATTAAATGTCATTCTAAGTTCAGTTGGAAATCAATTAAATGACGATTGTAAAGTCACAGTTGAGGAAAATGGTAAAAAAGAAACAGCTACATTTAGTCTAAGTGGCTCCTTACGTACCATTTCTCCGCTGCTTTTAAATTATTTAGGTAAGGGCGGGAAGGTCATTGCTGTGCAGGCGTCGCCAACAAACCCGCAGACGGTAAGCAAAAAAAGCTTACCCTCTTCTGAAAAATGCTCGGAACTGCAATGGCGTTGTTTAATTTCTGATTCTATGCGTACTATGGCAGATTCGCAACAATCTAAAAAAGTGATGTTTCAGTTCGAAAAAAAATCTTGCTTTTGGCAGGGAAGAATTGAAAAAGATAAGTTTAACCAGTTTACCTATAGTCCGGAATTTTCCCCTTACCTAGATAGGCCTTCTGACATAATCAAATTCTTTGATATTAATGAATTGGTTCAATTAGCAAAATCAAAAAAAGTGATTCGGGAATCTAACGAACTTGAAATAAAAATATTGTCTAATAAGAGTTTTTTAGATTGCCGATCTGTTTTTCAAGACTTACCGAAAAATCAGCCTCTACAATCCTCAGATGGAAATTCGGGAATGGATAAATCGGACGGTAATGATCCTGGTCATGCTATGTATCCTCCCTTTGGAATTAAATAGACGGTTACCATTCTTCAACTTCATTTTCTTCAGCCATCGCTTTCGAAAACCCGCACGGCCGACCCCCCCCCAGCCTTAACCGGCATAATCCTTGATAAGGATTGTTTCGGTCTGAAAAAAGGAGTCCTTTTGACTCCAACACTCTTTTTTTAGGCTGTTTCTTTAGTAATCGGGGGGATTATGAAGTCGTTGAGCTGCATTCTGGTCGCGAGTATAATTGGTATCCTAGGGGTTTCCGTAGAAACAGTGGCACAATCGACGTCCACAGCGGATCTCAGCAAATATAGTAAAAATTATTTAGGCGCCTACATAACTTATCTTTCCGACAAAAAAATCCCGGTTTCCTCTAGTCAGATCGAGGCCTTGAAACAGCAGAATCTGCAGTTGCAATACCAAATTCAAGGCCTGCAGGTACAGGTGAATCAATTGTTGAGTCAGCCTTCGCAGTTGTCCCAGGCAGATATCGCCAGGGTGACTCAGTTGCGTCAGCAAATTGGAACTCGCTTAGATTCACTATATAGATTCTTAGATGCTTTGGATGCACAAAATTTTATTCAATTGGACAGTCAGGATAAGCCGCCCTTGATTTCCATTGGCACCGGTTCTTCTGATGTTTTAGGTAAGGGCGATTTTGATAATTCTTTTGCCTTCAGTCGCATGGCTGACAAAGTCGATAAGCAGCTGCGAAACGTGATTGATCAAAACACACGGGAAGTTAATGATCTTCAACGTGAAATCGAACGACTTCAGCAGCAGGCGACGCAGAACAGCCACGCTGCTGAAATCAATCAGTTGAGGCGCGAAGTTAGCGGTCAACAAGACGAAATGGACCAGGCGCAATCAAGCCTCAAGAGTGCAATGTCACGGTTAGA
>JAYSSX010000305.1:0-2943 GCA_043720315.1 Pseudobdellovibrionaceae bacterium
AGTTCCCGAATTTTTTTCTTTGCGGTAAACTCCGTAAAGGTCCCAGTGAACGGCTGGAAACCACTGCGCCCCAATCCCGTAAGCTTCATATTTCGGATCAGCGTTTATAACATTTAAATTAGCAAATTCATGAGTTGCAAAAACCTGCAACCCCTGATGAATTTCTTTACCGATTTTGGAAGTCTCAATCAATCCCCAATTAAGATCGGCCCCTTGCGAGCTATCTACTTCAAATAGGCCATACCAGTCTTCTGAAAATCCAACATAAGCAAAAGCACCTTGAATTTTTCGGGTATATTTAATGTCTAAGTTTTCTTTTTGCGTTTGATAATAATTCAGGCCCACCTTTGACTTTTCGCCAACCGCTGTGGAAAACTGCAGTATCCCACCTTGCTCTTTGCGATTTTCATTGGCACTAGTCAGGCCGCCAATGGCGGTCCCGATAACTGAAAACTGATCATTTAACCACGACAATTCAGCAGCAAATCGTTCTTGCCCGGGTCCAAAATCTAACAATGTCCTAGTTACAAAAACGTGTTCAGCATAATTAATTCCAAACGCGGGCGCAAATCGTCCCAGTCGTAGATGCGTTTGATTAGTTTCATCAGGCGAATTAAATGCGTAATCTAGACCCCAGCGTGGTAAGTAAACGAAGTCTTTGGCCGTGGGATCCTCTTTACGAGGCTCCATTCTACCCATTGCAAAAAAGACATTTAAACTTTCGCTAACTTGGGCCAATAATCCCAGTTCCACTTGCATTATAAAAAACCGTCCTTGCGAAGCGGTTTCACTTTCACGAAATGTTTGCAGAAGGCGAAGGTCCCCGCCCACCTGCAGCCACTTTTGTGAAGAAAATGGATTAACGACCATTTCGGATTCGCCACCTGATTTTTCTGAAAGCAAATCTTTTGACAACGATCGGCCGTAAGGATTTAAAAGATTTCCTCCCACTAAACTGGTATGACAAGCTGTACAGTTCATATAACCATGCCTCACCATTTCAGGGAAGGCCCGGGCTTTCAAACTAATCAAAATGAAAAACGAATAAAGGGTAAATCGACAAATCATTCAGGCATTCCCATATCAAACCAAAATAAAAGAACTTTGCGTTCCGCCGGCGACAACGCCGGGTAAGGGGAAACCGGCATATCTTGTTTAATAATTACCCGACTAAAAATAAGGTCAGCATTGTTCCGAACCTCAGTTACCGAAGTCGCATCAAAATTTCCTAGTGGATTGGGTTGTTGATGACAGTCTACACATTTGGGCCCAAGGACATGCTCTCGAATTTTCTTCCAATCAGTCACTCCATTTTGAATATCGGTTGTCTCTGAATTAGTTTGAAGCGCAAACTCCGGCGCCCCTTGATCAATCCACGTTTTCAAATAGTTAAACTCATCCATTGTTAGAGAACCCTTTGGCGGCATATCTTGTTTTTCTAAAGTTCTAAATGTAACTCGAGTTAAAAGTTTACGTATGTTTGAATAGGATTCTAAATTCACTCCACCTTTATTGCCAGTGACGGCTGCATGACAGCCCAAACATCGAGGTGCTATTACTGCATTTCGCGCTTTTTCATAGTCTAGACCTTCCAGTTTATTAAAACCGTTCGGTCCGTTTCCGGCCGTCGCCGTTTTAAGATGATTATAATTGCAAGAAATAAAGATCATGAAAAAAAAGCCGATTAAAATCATCGAAAATCGAGAGGTCATTTCAAATCCGTTTCTAATAATGGCATTTGAACAGTCACATCTACTGAGTCTGCCACCGTGATGCCAGAAAATGAGGGAATTTGTATTTCATAATCTGATATTTTAATTTTGAATTTGGACACTGAAACCAAAGCGCCATCTTTAGACGAAATATTCATCACAACTTCAACTGGTTTTTCGACACCATGTAACTGTAGTTTGGCTGGAAACTTCATTTCCCCGCCTTTGGTGAAAATTGCTCTGGGCAATTTCAGATTCTCGATTTTAAGAATCGCGTTTTTTGCTTTACCGGTTTCTAAATACTTTTCTTTCATGTGCTGATCGCGCATCGCAATTCCAGTATCAAAAGTATCCATATCAATGACGGCTTCTCCATTGATCACGATTTCTTTTTCATCCTTTTGAATTTGCAGATCCCCGCTTGGGCCTTTGGCTTTTCCCCATATTTTTATTGCTGCTGGCCTTCCAATCGCCAAAAACTCTGAACTGCCTTTTTCTGGATCCAACTTCATCGCTAATGCCATTGACGCCGATAAAAAAACGACTAAAAATAAATTAAATTTTGTCACAAAAACTCCTTCTACTTTGGATAAACGATTTCGCATTGATCATTTCCGGGAAGCCACGTGCCGTTCGAGGCCGTTTTCAAAAATTCAAAAATTGCCCAACCCGCATTCCACGCCGCACGGTCGGCCCATTCTTCTACTTTTTCGGGATAGAGTGGCTTATTCGTATTTCCGTCATAAGCCAAACTAGGATCCGACGGTGATAAATTATTTAAAAAACAAACTTTATTGAAAATTTCATGCTCGTAAAAAACAGGTGAAGACGGTTTTTCTGGGGAAATTTGATTGATACATTTTTCCCGAATTCCATTTAACATTTGCCCACCATGTTTACCCATAGTTGATGCCACTTCGGGAGGAAACTTTACGCGGGTTCCTTCCATTGCCATCCAGATTAGGTAATTGCCCGCAAGATTTTTACCTTCTTTTTGAAAGACCTGCATATTAGCATTTTTATTTCCGAAGAGCCCTTCTATAAGATTGGCAACGCGAACGCTGCCACCCGACCAGTTAAGGATACCTTTTGCCAAGGAAGTATTTCCGTCGGCATTTGGGCCATGACATTTCATGCAAGTGTTCCTGAAGAAAAAAGATCCGGGGGTTGTATAATAAACTTCGCCGAAGGGTTTTTTTGGCTGGCCATCAGGCTTCAACATCCAAGGGCG
>JAYSSX010000306.1:0-1583 GCA_043720315.1 Pseudobdellovibrionaceae bacterium
TCGAGATGGAAACATTGTTTATCATGCCTATCAACCTACCAATGGAACATGCGGAAGTTCTTTTATCCAAAATGATTGCTGGGGGCCCGAGGTTATATTGGTTGGGGCCAACGGCAACACGGCCCCTGGCCAAATATTTGCTGTCGGTGAACCCACTGTAGCTAATTACGATGGTAAAAAATATCTATACTTTGTTTTTGTAGAAAGTCGAAATGTTCAAAACTTTCCTGGAATTGTTGATTACAATACCGATCCTGCCTTTGTCGAAATTCCTTAGATACCTAAAAGTAGCTATGGTTCTAAATCCCGCAAACGTCGCCGTTTTTTTCAACATACTTTTGGTGGTACTCTTCAGCTGGCCAAAAGGTTTTCGCTACTTCCAATCTAGTTACTACCGGATTTTTCCACTGTTCATGTTTGCCGGCTTCAATCTGTTGATTCAATTTTTGAATATAATCCTCAGCCTGGGATTTTTGTTCAGCATCGTGGTAAAACACCGCCGACCGATATTGAGTGCCCACATCAGGTCCCTGTCGATTCAAAGTCGTTGGATTATGAATCTTAAAAAAGAACTCCAATAAGGTCTGAAATGAAATTTTAGCCGAATCAAACTCTAACTGCACTACTTCTGCATGGCCGGTATCGCCGTCACAAACTTGATCATAAGTTGGTTTGTTAATGGCGCCGCCGATGTAACCCACTTTAGTAGCCGTTACGCCTGGTAATTTTGAAAATTTATATTCTACGCCCCAAAAACAACCGGCTGCAAATGTCGCTTTCATTACTGACCTGCTACTTTCTCGTTGATCATCATTAGATAATCTCTCAATCCGACTTGGTTCACTATTCCAACATAAGGAAATCCGGTAAGACGTTTACGGTAGTTTCCTCGAGCAATTTGTAAGATCATACATCCCAAATTAGCCGTGCCTTTTTCATCATTAACGTTTGTATCACAGGTGATGTTTTGCAGTTTTTCTTGTTCGCGACCTTCCGGAAAACTAGCCAAACTGAAACTAGTAATTTTTAAATCCGACTTTTCTAAAATTTTTCCTGTAGGATTTTTTGGAATCAACTGTGATACAAAAATAGACGGCGCAATCACAACAGTCCGTTTATTTTGCGCTTTGGCATCTTGTAAAAATTTAATCAAATCAGGGCCTTGCTCTTTCAAATCTATAATCTGGTTTTTTTCGAAGAACGTGTAACCACTGACTAATTTATCCAAGATCACCTGATCATAGGCTTTACCAGGAGGTAAAAGGTCCAAAAATTCTTTCCACAATCTTGTCTGCGCAATATTATCTGCCTCCAATCCCAAAAATAAGATAGGGCTGTCTTTGATTTCCTGACTTAACCGTAGATCTAAAGCCTTAGAATATTCAGTTGTCGACTGAAATCCACTAAGATCAATTTTGGAGATGGGTTTGGGCTTAATGCCGACATAAATTATCGCACCAATGCCAAATAACATAACTACAACTAAAAAAATCACGTAGGGTTTTACATATTTCATAATTAAATCGGTACCATAAATCAAAACTGAACGCAATCCTCTGAATTGACCTGGAGTAATTAGGGTT
>JAYSSX010000307.1:0-2858 GCA_043720315.1 Pseudobdellovibrionaceae bacterium
GGAATGGTAGAAAGGAATAAAGCTATAAAACCTGATAGCCAAGCTGCATTCGACCGAACCGCATTTTTACGATCGACGAAATTAGAAACAATGGTTTCCAAAAGGCCGATGCTGGCTCCTAATGCTGCCAGATACAGACAACTGAAAAAGACGATTCCGAAATAAATTCCAACTTTCATGTTCATAAAAAATTGAGGCAAGGTTTCGAACAATAATGCGGGATCAGTGACTGGTGATTGAATTCCTTGGAACGCCAATGGGAAAATCAGACTTGCAGCTACCAATGACAAAACTGTGTCGATAACAGCTACTCGAAATCCAGCCGTAGGAACATGATCCTGGTCCCCCATATAACTTCCGAAAGTCACCATGGTACCAAATCCCACTGACAAGGTAAAACAGACGTGACCAATAGCATGACCCAGCGAAGATAGTGTTAATTTTGAAAAGTCGGGATAAAACAAAAATCGAATTGCCTCTTGGGAGGTATCCAAAGATAAACTTTTTAACAACAATAAAAACAGTAACACTCCAAACAAAGGCATTACTGAACCAATCCACTTTTCTAATCCCTCTTGCACCCCACGAAGGACAATCACAACAGTAATCATCAAATGCACACTTGCCAAGGCCATCTGTAACCATCCATTTTTGGATAAGACAGACATATGCGCCTTCTGATTGAGAATTCCGGGATCAAACATTCCTATTATAAACTGGGTTAGGAAATGCAAAACCCAACCGCTGATAACTGCGTAGTAAGCCAAGATAAATAAACTGAGAGCAATGGAACTTCGAGAAATAATAGCAAAATATTTTTTAAATTTAGGATTTAAACTGGTGCTAGCCGAAACGATACTTTGTCGAGTTAGTTTTCCCAACATCAGCTCGCCAATTAGAAGAGGCATTCCGATAAGCAAAGCTAATAATACATAAAGCAACACAAAGGCACCGCCTCCGTTTTCACCCACAACATAAGGGAAACGCCAAAGGTTTCCTAAACCAAATGCGGAACCAATTGCGGCTAGGTAAAAACCTAAACGCGTTTTCCAGGCTCCTCTGTGTTTTTGCTTATTTCTAAAATCCAAAATCCTACCCTATTCTTTACGAGCTGCAAGTCTGCAGCTGCTCTTTTCTCGCCGCAAGTCTGCGGCTACTCTTTTCTCGCTGCGCTTTTGCTTTTCATCACAAATATTCTAATGGGAACCCCTTTTAATTCAAACTGTTGCTTCAAGTTTTTGATTAAAAATCGACGATAACTATTATCAACGCCGTCAGGATGATTCGCAAATGCAATAAAAGCCGGTGGCTGCTGATTCGTCTGAGTCAGATAATAAAACTTAACATTGGTAATGCCGTATACAGGCGCTGGCGCTTTTCTGATCACTTCAAAAAAGAAATTGTTGAGGTCGGCCGTGCTAATTCGAGTGGTTAACTTACCAGACATCCACTCAATTTCATTAAGCATGTCTTCGACACCTTGTCCTGTCTCCGCACTGGTAAATACAATTCTTACGTCATCAAAGAAATGAAATACCTGATCGCATTTTTCACGAAACGTCTTTTTAAATTCAGGAATTTCTAATTTCGCAGTATCCATTTTATTCGCGACAATAATTACACCTTTATGGTCTTCCAAAATCGACTGCATAATACGAGCATCTTGATCCGACGGGCCTTCATTAGCATCAATCATCAGTAAAACGATATCGGAACGACGGATAGAATCATGTGACTTAAACGCTGCAATGATTTCAATGTCTTCGTCACGTTTAGCACTTTTTCTTAATCCAGCAGTATCAACTAAAGTATACTTTTTGTCATTGTAAATAAAAGGGGTATCTACGGAGTCCACAGTTGTACCTGCAATGTTAGAAACCATCATTCGTTTCGCACGCAACAGATAGTTTACCATGCTACTTTTACCAACATTAGGTTTACCTACTATAGAAATGGTCATTGAATCTTGAGGCATTTCTGTGTTCTCAGGAAGCTTCTTATGAATCCAATCCATCAACTCGCCAACACCTGTTCGCTTTTCAAAACTGGTGGCGATCAAATCCACACCGAAACCGTAAAAATCGGCTAAGGCCAATTCGCTTTCATGCATTCGATCCACTTTGTTAATCACTAAACAAAAAGGCTTGTTAACCGTTTTGGCGATGCGAATGATTTCTTGGTCTTCCGGCATCAACCCATCTCTGCCATCCATAACACAAACTAAGAAATCGACCGAAGAAAGAAAATCAGTCACCTGTTCTTTAATCATTTTCGAAAAAGTGTCATGAGCCTCGGTGATACCGCCTGTATCGATTAAGTCGAAGTCTTTACCCCAAATCGTCGCGGTTTCGATAATAATATCGCGAGTAACCCCAGGTTGATTTTTTACTACGGACTTGCGGCTATCGGTAAGAATATTAAATAATGTTGATTTACCAACATTGGGTCGGCCCACTATGGCCACTTTGCTAATTAAGGCTTTTGTATTTTCCATTTTACTTTTTTTCTATTTCAGCTTTGGTTTCATAGCCGAATTCTTTTAGTTTACGTTTACTATTCATCCAATTTTCATCAATTTTAACATGCAGTTCTAAAAAACACTTTTTGCTGGTAAAATCCTCGATTTCCTTTCGAGCATCAGTTCCTATCTTTTTGATCATCTCGCCACCCTTACCAATGATTATCGATTTATGACTTTCACGGCCAGATACGATGATAGCAGAAATTTTGTTGATCCCAGGCTCTTCAGTAAACTTTTGAATTTCAACAGCTACACCGTAGGGAACTTCCATTTTTAAATTCTGAAAACACTTCTCACGAATCATTTCGGCGCTAATTTCCCTTACACTGTGTGGAGT
>JAYSSX010000308.1:0-9271 GCA_043720315.1 Pseudobdellovibrionaceae bacterium
TTTGCCAGCCATTTCGGGAACTTTTGCAAAAGCCGCTTCGTACTCTTTTTTAAGTGGTTCATAGTATTCATCTTGAGGGGTCAGCCATTTGCTGCAAAATCGCATATTCTGAGTTTCCGTTAAAAATTGCAGTTGTTTTATTTCTTGTTCGTTTAAATCAGTAAATGAACTTTTCTTGAAACGGTTTTTCAGTTCGGAATCCATTGTGATTTTTTCTGAAACCGAAAAAATCTGTTCAAAGATAGTATCCAAATTGACGTCAACAAATAAGTCAGCTTGATCATCAACTACAAAAGTGGGATTTAATTTTACGAACTTCTCTGAATTCGCCCTTTTAAAGGCTTCATTGCGGCAATAATCTTGGTAAGCCGTGGATTCAATCACTTTTGTTTCAGTACTTTTTTCTTCGGCGAACGAACCTAATATCAGCCGGTCTTTGTATTTTTCAATGACGTCGGCTAAAACTTTGTCCGGCTGGGATTTGCTTTTTTCATTTTCAAAAGCTTGTTTAACTGATTCAGGCATTGTAGTCAGATTTTTTTCGATACGATTCAAAGCATTTAAAGTAGGATCTTCCTGGGCTTCCGAAAAGACGATATCGAATCCGATCGCCTTAGCATTATATTTCATCATTTGGTCAATGATATGAGCAATTTTATCACGACCCCACGGCCAGCGTCCGACTTCTTCAATGGATCGATCATCAATAGTTAAGAGGGCGACAGGGGCCTTTGGTTCTATTGGGCCACGAAGTTTAAATCTAAAGTCTGTCGTTTTAAGATCGATCAGTTCAATCACGTCGAAAACAATGCTAGGCTCCCGCAAGTTTTCATGTTCTGATTTTTTATTGTAGTAAATGGATGCTAAGTAACAGAATACAAAAGTTAAGCAAATTCCTATAAAGATTGGACTTTGTGCGAACTCGAGAGCTTTGCTTAAAGCATTGTTCTTTGAATTGCTCTTTTTTTTGTTTTCCATGTCGCCTGGCCTTTTGTGCTATTAATACTGAAATGTTAGCGACAGTTTTTACCAAAGTCAGTGTGTAAATGTATCAAATTTCATATTTTCTCCAAATGGTATTCTAGACCAAAAGCGATCTATATTTACATCAGGGAATGCCGATGAGTGTATGAGACAGGTGGGATTATGCTGGCACAGTTAGAACTAAAAAATGATATCGTTGTAATCAATATTCAAGGTCGATTGCTTATAGAAAAGACACAAGAATTTAAAGCTCTATGTGGAAAATATTTTAAGAATAAAAAAGTAGTGATAAATCTTGAGCAAGTCAGTTTTGTTGGTTCCAACGGAGTACAGCATTTCCTAGAGGGTATAGAACAGATTGTGAATCATAATAAGCATGGAATAAAAGTTGTGGGAGTTAAGCCTGATTTCAAAAGAATTTTTGATAATATGGGGCTCACTAACCTTCACTTTGAAGAGTCTAATGAGACAGCTATCGCTGCATTTTCAAAAGCTGACGCTATTTTAGCGAACTAACTACTTCTGGCAAATCTGATTCAGCTTTTCACTGAGTTCTAAATTCAATTTTTCCAAAGATTGGTTCATCTGCAGTAAACGTTCATTTTCCTGAGTTTTATTAATCGTAAGAAATCGAGTCGATTGTAACTGCTCGTAGTGATTAAAAAGTTTCGCTTCCATTTCATTCAATTTTGTTTTCAATAGATCGTTCTCGGCATTTAACTCCTGATTTTGCATCTTTAATGTCGAAAGTTCTTCATTTTGTGCAATTAAGGACTGTTTTAAACTGTTAGCATGTTCTTGAGCATTTTTAGATGTGTCTTCATGTATTCTTTGCAGGGCAATCAGTTTATTTTCCAGATAATTCGCATTGATAATAGACTCATCCAGCGCTTGGGCTTTTTCATTTACAGCAGTGTAAAGTTCCTTATAAGTTTGTAGCTCATCTTTTAATCGCTCACGCTCTTGTTCAAACTGAATGACTAATACGTTTTGATTTTTTTCATAAAAATCAATCTGGTTTTCAACCTGCGTCTTTAACCCAGCTAATTGTTCTCCAAATTTACGAACTTCAAGTTCTTTAAGATTTAATTCTTTGTTCAGGTGGACGATATGTTCGTGTAATGAATTCGAATAACCTTTCAGCTGTTTGATGTAAGGACGAATTTGGGTTTTTACCTTGTTGTAGTATTTTGAAAGGCGCAAGTTTCTGTTGACGACATCGTCTAAATGAATCAATTGCGACTGAAGTTCTGCATTTTCATTGTCCAGCTGGCTATTTTTTTCTTTCCATACTTTTTCTTTTTCTTTCCAAATAAGAAGTTGATCTGCGAATGATTTATTCGTTTGCTGCAGTTCATAGACTCCGCGACGATGCTCTAAGTTTTCATTTTCCACTAAGGCCAGTCGTCGAAGAGTGACTTTGAGCCTCGCCATCATATCTTCGTTTTGATTCAGCAGTGTTTCGACCGAAGAAGAGATTTCATTGCTGGTGACAAAACTTTCTTTGCGAAGATTAAAATCATTTGGCAGCGGGATACGGCTGATATCTTCACTAGTAATTAGCTGATTTGTTTCCGCTTCAAATTCAAGATGAGATAAATGCATAGTTTGGAAAGATCCATTTTCCATAATAAAACCTCGTGGGTTAACAATTAAGGCCGACCATGGCCCTACGACTATAGTCTCAAAAAGAAACAAAAAATTCCAATTTTTAAAATAAACCAAGACTATAGACTAGTATTATACGGGGTTTTATTTACTAAAAATAGCGGCTGCCGATAAGACCTTAGTAGAGATAGGTGGATATGGGTTCGGCCAAAAGAAATATAGACAGAGTAGGCGTAGATAGGAACGATTTAGGTCGGGCCGATACCTTACGTTTTAATGTCATTACTTATGTCTCCGACGAAAATTATGAAAAGGCGATTGGGGAACTCAAGCACTTCGTTGAAGAAGAGGTGCAGTTTCCAAAATTTAAAGAAAAAATAACCCGATATATCGAACACTCAATAGGGTTGGTAAGTGCTATCCGTGCAAAACGTAAGTTTCCAGGTATTCAAAATCTGACTATGGCGAAACAGCAAGAGTTAAGCGAGATCTACCTACATCACCTGAATGAATTGCAAAATACCCTAGTTCAAATCGAAAAAATGCAAACTGAAATAAAATTGGAAGATATCCGATCTACCGTCTGGGTCGTAAAAGCATTCGTTAATGCTGTTTTTGTGATTGCTGTCGTCGCATTTATTTTAGAAGCCAGTCGTGGTTTGGCGGCTACGGCATGGATAGTCACCGATTATATCTTTTTAAGTATGACCGACTGGATCTTTAATCTTATCGGACTCTAATCATTTACTCTTTTTTATTAATTCATAGGCGGCATCCAGAATCGGTAGTGCCTGCGCGCGATCCAGTTTTCTTCCGTTCACATAAATAGCAGGGGTTCCGGGAACCTTAGCATTTCCGCCTTCTTTAGCCATGTTTAAAATTAACTCTTGAATTTCACCCGACTCCATACAAGTTTTTAATGAATCTAATTCCAGGCCTAAATCTGTTTTAATCGCGCCCTTAAAGTTGGCCAAATCAGGCCTTTCGTAGATCTCTTCTTGGTGTTCGAAAATCCAATGGTGAGCTGCCCAGCCCTTTTGTGCGGCACTTTCGGCGCAAAAAGCAAAGTAGGCTAATTTACAACGAAGGCCATCTCCATTGTGTTCCATAGCTTTATTGCAAGTTCCGTCCAATGGAAAAGGTTTGAAGATAAACTGTACGTCGGGGTGGCTTTCCGCAAAAGCATGCAGGCTGGGGTAAGCAAACTTGCAATGCGGACATAAGAAATCTGCAAATTCAACGACGGTGATTTTAGCATCGGCATTTTTATTAACGATAAGGCCTTTGTCAGTTAAAAACTCATAATAAGGAGATTGCGCCCAAGCTGCTAAAGATTCATTTTTAAATTCTTCAATGTTTGAAGCGCCAAGTCCATGCGAGATCATTGCATTTCCAAATAAACTTAAAGGAATAATTGCAACAGCCATAATCAGGACCCACTTATGATCTTTCACTAAATCGGATAGGTCTAATTTGAAATTGGCTAGAATTTCACCATCTTTAAGTTTGTAGGCTAAGAAAAGGATCAGCAACGAAAGTACATACGCCGATATACAGAAAATGCAGTAGGCCTTCATATAAACTAATGAAATAAAACCCATACCTAACGATGCTAATAAAAATAAAACAGAGAAATGAAAAATGTAGCGGCTGACTCTTGCAGAATCTTGAATCAGGCCTAATTTAAAGCAAATTAAAATGAGAAGAAAAATAAAGTGAGCGACAGCACCGAGTAAGGCTACCGGCACATGGAAAAGAGAAGAGTACGTAGAGGCAGCGACAACATCGCAATTAAAAGTGGCATTGATATTACAGACGCTTGGTCCTGAAGTTAGGCCCAGTTTTACTTGAAAGTGCTGTAAAGTCAGATAGCTGAAAATAAAAAGCGAAGCTAAACTTGAAACGAAGAGACCTAGAAATAAGAACCACGAATTTTTCTGTGTTGTAGAATTCATATTCACCATCCTCGACTATTATCTACTTTTGATTTTATTGAAATCAAGTTTTAATCATGAAACAATGAAATTTCTAAGATGGTAAAGACAAAAAAAGCTCATTCAGTTGTGGTTGATAAGTTAAAACTCAGAAAAGAGCTCTATTTACAAACAGTTCATCACGTTAATCTATTGTTGGGCAAAGACTCCAAGCCTATTCTTGCTTACAAAGCTAACTACGAAAGTACGTTTGATACGAAGTGGACGAAATCGACAAAAGACCTTTTAATTAAGCGAATTGAAGGCAGTAAAATCGTATTTATGGGCGACTTCCACGCCTTACAGCAGTCACAAAAAACACATCTAAGAATTCTAAAATCATTGAAGAATAAAAAAATAATTTTGGCTGTGGAATGCATTCAGATGAAAGATCAGAAGCATTTGGATCATTTTTTAGCTGGGAAGATCACCGAAGGTGATTTTCTGCGAAACATAAGATGGCAGAAAACCTGGGGCTTTCCTTGGGAAAACTATAAACCATTGTTTCGCTGGGCGCAGAAAAATCAAGTAAGGATGTTGGCGCTCAATAAGATTACCGACTCTTTAGTGCAACGCGATAAGCAGGCCGCTAAAATTGTAGGCAGATCCGTTCAGCAAAATAAAGATTTTCCCCATTTTGTCATCTACGGCGACTTGCATATCTCAAAAGGACATCTGCCGCAAAAAATTAAACAGCAAGCTAATGTAAAATACAGCGAGATGACTTCTCTTTTTCAAAACTCTGAGAAAATTTATTTCGAAGCCGTAAAGTTATTTGACGATTCAAAAGTAGATGTCGTTCAGCTCAATAAAAATGAGTTTTGTATCGTCAACGTGCCTCCATGGGTGAAGTGGCAAAACTATTTGCTGTATTTGGAGAACCAAATTGATAGCAATCTTGAAGATGACATGATTGAACTCTCGGATTACGTAGCCCAATTGCAAAAAGTTATCGCCGATGATCTAGGCGTCGAAATCAAAACCAATAATATTTCAGTGATCACAGGCAAAGATATTCAGCTAATTAAAAAAATCAGCTTAAATTATTCGGAAGCGGATAAAAAGTGGCTATTGGCTATGGTGAAAAATAACGATACCTTTTATTTGCCAGAATGGCAGCTGGGTTTTCTCGGGCGGCCAACGGTAAATTTTTCGGCTGAAATTGCAATGAGCATTTTGCATTCGCAGTTGTCTAAAGCTAAAAAATTCCCAATGAAAATGCCGGAACAATTTAAAGTCTTGATTTGGATTAATGCGGTTAATTATTTTGGCTCGAAATTGATAAATCCGAAAAGAAAAACCGATACTATTTCCGATATTAAACAGTCGTTAATGAAGCATTCACCGGAAGATTACGGGACTGAAGTTCTCAAATTAGCACTGCAACAAAAAATGAATGACCTTCTTTATCTATCGCAAAAGCAAAAGTTACCGCGAAGTTTTGTGGCCCGAAGTAAAACCAGTTATCGGATGGCAGCTAAGATTTTAGGCGGAATTTTGGGTGAAAAGCTGTATTTTGGCTTCAGCAATGGACGATTGTCTAGGTCGACACTGATGAGCCTAATTTCCAAAACGATTGATTTTACAGACTTTGATCTGATCTATAACGAAATCCTAGAAATAATTGAAAATTTACCAGAGCCTTTCCTTTCAAAAACAGAAAAAATATGAAATCATAATAATGTGACAAGATGGTACTTTAACAAAGATAGAAAACCGATTGGACCTCTCAGCGTTGAAGAGCTCCGTAAACTTATAAATTCTGGCGAAATTAAAGGGCATCAGTTAGTTAATAAAGAAGGTACCACGCAGTGGAAAAAAGCGGTGGAGTACCAAGAGTTAGCTGGACTATTTAACGGGACCTCTTCGCCTTTAGTCGCGCAGACAGTAGCACAATCAGTATCTCAGTCAATCTCAACGGCAGCCGCACAAACGGTTCCTGTGGTCGCGGCGGCGTTAAATGTCGACCCGCAAAAAATTGAAACTCGTAAACAGCAAGAAATCAATATTCCGGAAGTGATCGATCCGCAATTGCTTTCAGCTAAGCCACAACACCTGGAAGAGCATACTAAAACCGAAATCGCTGATTCAAGAAGCGACTCTGCGAAATATTTGGAGAAGTCAGAAGTGCTGGTAAAACCGGATCTTTCTGCATTTAAAGAAAGCTGGATTGTTCTCGTCAAAACCCATGAAAGTGGAAAGAACAAATTTTTACAACAAGGGCCTTTTTCTACCGATCAAATCAAGCGGAAGCTGTTAAAAAAAGAATTTTCTTATAAAGATCACATCTGGAAAAATGGTTTCGAACAATGGAAGGCTATTGCTGATGTTGATCTGTTTGCAGCATCTGAATTAAAAATTACCGAAGCAGCGGTGAAAAATTTCGCCAAAATTGTGGAGAAGCCAGTTTTAGAAGAAGTCTCCTCTTCTGATCCTACAAAAACGGATCGAAAAGTTTCTATTCCTATGGAGCAGCCAAATGAGTTTACATCGACAAATAATCGTCCCAACTTAGACGCCAATTCGTCGATTCTAAAACCAACAGAACCGCGGCCAGTTGCTGTTGAGGCGGTCAAGGCTGTTGCAGTAAAAGAAGAGGTTCAGGTTGAGAAAAAAATTCAGTTAGATTCGAACTTGGCTGAACAAATAAAAATTGAAGAACTGAAATTAACTGAGCGCAGAGCAAAAGAGCGCAGGGAACTGCAAAGACGCCAAGCCACAAAAGACGAGGAAAGTGAAGAACAGACTGCTGATGTGGTTCCCTTAAAAAGGAAGTGGTTGGGACTTGGAATCAAGGTATGGGCGGCTGCTGGGTTCGTTATAGTGGGTTTATTAGTCTCTGTTGTCGTCTTTAAAGGTCGATTGCAAAAATCAAATACGGAAACCATAGAAAATAGTAGTGTGTCTGACGAGGTAGAAGTTGTGAAACCTGCAGTTGTTGAACCTCCGCCTGCGAAAATTGAAAACGTAGCTCCTAAGGCCCAGCCTACCATTGCGCGCATAGAGCCAGTGGAGAAGGTTAAAGTCATTACGAAGGGGGATGTTGACCCTTTTCCGGGTGAGCCTGAAGTGACCGTTTTGCCAACTTCTTTTTCTGTCGATGTGAAATCTGCCGATATTGAATCATCACGATTAACTGTTGTCGGTCCCTTGTTCAAAGGCGATATCGTTAGCGTAAAGATTGTTGGTAAGTTTGGCGACATTCAAGAATACCCAAATTACTATTTTGAAAATAAATTCACTTTTTCTAAGAATTATGTACTTAGTTTAAATTTAAATACATTGAAACTAAAGAGTGGTTTTTATACGTTTTCAGTTGCCCATAAAGATAAAGTACTATTTCAGAAGAAACAATTTGTTGGGAATTACAATTCAGAGTTTGTTGAAGAGATGAAAAACATCAAAAAGCTATTGTCCCTAAATTTTCAATTGGAGAAGCGGTCACTGGTTAAGGGGATGCAGAAGATTGAAAAGCACATGAAACTTTTTGCTCATTTCAATTCGAAAACGAAACCATCTGATAAAAACTGGCTGGCTTGGAAGAAGGCGTTTGCGGGAATGGTTCCTGATGAGGTGAGGCAAGTGAATTCAAACTTTCACACCTTAGCATTTCCGACTGAGTGGAAAAAGTTTTCACTTTTGATCGAAAAAATGAAAAATTATTTTGCTGTTCAAAATACAGGAAGCAAAAGGATGCCCTCATCAAAGGAAAATACCTTTAGGGCATTAAATAACGAGATGTTTCTTTTGAAAAAAGAAATTAATCAACTGAGTATTAACTAACAATAGTTTTAAATTCTTTGCCTGGTTTAAACTTAGGCACTTTAGCACTTGGAATATCTACTGTAGCGCCAGTCTTAGGGTTTCTACCAATGCGAGGCTTCTTAGATAAACGGGTGAAGGTTCCGAATCCTACCAGCTTAACGTCATCACCTTTTGCCACGGTCCTTTGGATAATTTCGATGGCAGCGTCTAAAATAAGTTCAGACTGGACTTTAGTGAAGTTAGTTTTGCTAGAGACTTTTTCAATTAATTCGGCTTTGTTCATTGATTCCCTCTAAAAAATTAGAAGTTGATGCTAGTTTTTTTAAGTCGAAGGGTCAATAGGGATTTTGAATTAATAATCGCATCATATTGATACATTTTTTTGATGTTTTTATTTATGTTTCAAATGGAAATTCCGATAACTTAGGTATGCGTCGGCATAACTATTTTTTCCTTATTTTTTGTTTGACATTAACTTCTGGTCTAATTTTATTTTATGCCGAGTTAAGACAATATTTCAGCCCAGAAAAATACTTATCGCAAGAGATTGAAAACAAAAATAAACAGTTAGAACAATCAAAGTTACAGATGGCTTTGCTGCAGTATCAGCTAATTGATTTTAAAAAGGAGGTAGCTCTAAGATTACCTGCTTTTGATTCAAAAGATAAAAATTTTCACTTGTTAACCGAGGCTACTCGTCTGCCAGCAAGCATAGAGCCTATTGATTTGTCGAAGAAAATTTTGGCGCAAGGTAAAGACCATTTCAGCAAAAAAAATTACACGTCCTCGATACTAGTTTTAAAAAAGTTAATAGAACTTTATCCAGTTTCTGTAAATACTTTAGAGGCCCGATTTCTATTGGCTGAAAGTTATTATCTAAACAACCGAACTAAAGAGTGTTTGGATATTACCGATTTGATGATGACTCAATATCCAGATTC
>JAYSSX010000309.1:0-4470 GCA_043720315.1 Pseudobdellovibrionaceae bacterium
AAATTTAAGGCACTTCGTCCCAGTAAAAATTCAATTCAATATGTCGCCTCGGTACCATACGATGTGGTTAGCCGAAATGAAGCTTCTCAATTGGCTAAAGGAAATTCGCTAAGTTTTCTTCATGTCTCAAGGGCCGAAATCGACCTCAGCAACGAAGTGAATCCGTACTCACCGGAAGTCTATGAAAAAGCGAAACGGAATTTAGATTATTTAAAAAAATCAGCGCCTCTTACGCTGGAAAATGAATCTAGTCTTTATATATACCAATTAAAAACATCTATTGGGGGTCAATCAAAATCTCAAACTGGTGTCGCCGCTGTTTATTCGATTGATGAATATGAAAATGGCGACATTAGAAGACACGAAAAAACCCGTATAGACAAAGAAGATGATAGAACCAATCATTTAATGTCGCTAGGTGCGCAAACGGGTCCAGTGTTTTTAACTTATCGAGGAATTCCAAAAATTCAAGACCTGGTAGCTCAAGTGAAGCAAACGGATCCTCTGTATGAGTTTACATGCGGCGATTCAGTCCAACATACAGTTTGGAAAGTAGAGAAGTCTACCGAGTTGGTAAATTTGTTCAGTCTGGTTCCTAGATTATACATTGCAGATGGCCACCATAGGGCTGCTTCAGCTTGGCGAGTGCGCGACCTTCTTCGCAAACAGAATCCCAGTCACAACGGGAATGAAGCCTATAATTTTTTTCTAGCGGTAGCTTTCCCGGCTGATGAATTGACAATCCTACCTTACAACCGAATTGTAAAGACCTTAGGTTCACTTTCTGCGACACAATTTTTAGACAAAATTATATCTAGCTTTGAAATTACGGAAATAACTTTAAATGGAGCCATCTCTCCCCCACATGGCCAGTTTTCAATGTACTTAAGTAACCGATGGATGCGACTTAAACCCTTAATGAAGGCTGCCGATGACGTTGTTTCATGCCTGGATGTAAGTATTCTTCAAGACCGAATTTTGTCACCTATCTTAGGAATCAGTGACCCTCGAACAGATTCAAGGATTGATTTTGTCGGTGGAATAAGAGGTCATAGCGAATTAGAAAACAGAGTCAAATCTGGAGCCGCAAAAGTGGCGTTTGCGTTACATCCGACTACAGTAAATGACCTAATGAGTGTCTCCGACGCCGAAAAAATAATGCCTCCAAAATCCACCTGGTTTGAACCAAAATTGCGCGATGGTATACTTTCACACCAGTTTATTAAAGAGTAAATATGAAACTATCGAAAACAGAACTCAAATTGAAGCTAAAACAACAGCTACAGAATCCTGGATTTATAAACCTATCAGATCCCAAATTGGCAGAACTCTATCCCGAACTAGTTCATAATAACTTGAATGTTCCAATCCAAGATTTTTTTAAGAGTAACCAAATTAGTAACGAAGGAAAAGATATCCCCGTTAACTTTGGTGCGTTCTTATTGGGATCTAACTTAAATAGAAAAATCGCAAGAGATCTTTCAACACTATTGGGAGCAATTGAAAAGATACCCTTCATTTGGATGAATTCAAAAAGCTTGCGTAAGCAGTATAATCTGTCCGACAAGTATCTTATCCCGCTACTTGCCGAAAAAACCCGCTCTCGGTGGATTGATTATTCTCGATTTGACTTTATTATTAATCCTAATGAAGAAATTCAGATCATGGAAATTAACTCCGGGCAGCCGGCTTGTGTTACGGTTGATCGCTACATTCATGAATTTTATTCTACTACTCCGGAGTTTTCAACTTTTTCAAATATCTATGACTTGAATGTAAATAGATATGCGCATCAACGGGCACCCGTATTTGCATTAAACCTTATAAAGGCTTGGCAAAAAAACAAAAATACGGATCGAATGCCCAATGTGGCACTATTGAAAAGCAAATATTATGATTTGGATTTGGAATTAGATCTTTTTGTAAAAGATTTTTATTCTTTAGGCAGTAAATGCGTTAAAGCATATGTTCAAGATCTTGATTATGAAAATAGTCAATTGTCCCACAACGGTATACCTATAGATTTGTGCTACATTAAGTTTGGTTATGGCGACGACGAAGGTATGGCCTTGCCGTTTAGTCGAAGCGCAAAAGAAGTATCCAACTTTTTAATGGCAGTTAAGAATGATCACGTAATGGTCGTCAATTCATTGCATGCCAATTACCTTCTTGAGCAAAAAACGACCCTTTCTTGCTTACGACATCCTGACGTAGTAAAGCAGTTAAATTCAAACGAAAAAGATGTAATCGAACGAATCGTTCCTAAGACCTTTAGTTTGGCTGATCTTAGCCCTGAAGAACTCACTCATTTTTTTTCGCAAAAAGATAGTTACGCCTTAAAAGAAGCCCTTAATATTCGCTGCCGCGGAATTACTTTAGGTTGGAATTCAGATCCTAAGCAATGGGAAATTATCCTTAAGAAAGCTCATCAAGATAAGATAAATAACTGGATATTGCAGAAACGGCTTACTCTAGATCAATATGCAGTTAATGGGAAACCCATCTATTCTACATTTGGCTATTTCTTTATGGAAGGAAACCCGCAAGGCATTTTTATCCGAGCTTCGGAAAATCCACTCACATCTATTGGAAAAAATGGCAAAATTCAGACTAGTTTAATCGCTAATATTTAACCGACTTGACTCAATTTTTCAGAGTTCCAATAGGGATTCAGAATAAAAATCAGAAATTTCTGTGCCATCCTTTGTCCCTTTAGAGGCTTCCCAAATAAACTGCGCTAAGGCAATATCAAGAACACCTAAACCAAAAGGTGAAAAGATTCGAAGTCTTTTAAAATCTATGTGTATTTCTTCATTGATCAATTGGGCCAAAGTTCCATTGATAAAATCCTTATTTCCCGTTTTCTGATAAGCTAAATGAGGCGAAGTTTGCGCATTTAAAACATGGTCCACATCATCCACAATATTTTCTGACTGCAATAGAATTTCTGGAGCTAAATCACGTAACGAAATATTAAGGACAATAGGATTATGGCTAAATAAACTTACGTCCAATAGATGTGGTTGAGAAGCTACGGTTGCCAGCGCTAAAATATCAGATTGTCGAACTAGATCTTCTGCGGAATCTACAACTTCGAAACTAACTTTGCTAAAAATTTCAGGAAATTTTAATTTAAAAGCATTTATGAATGATTTAGCTCTTTCAGAACTAATATCAAATATTTTTACCTGTTCAAATTTCCAGCCCTGATAAATAAATTGCTTCAAGATATTTGCAGCAATGGGTCCGGCGCCCAATAAACCAATGCTACTTTTCGTTAATTTCTTCTGATTTAAATAGTACGCTCCTATCACTGCCGAAATAGCCGTTCGATAAGCACTGATCAAAGAAGCTTCCATACATGCAACCGGATAACCTGTAATTTGATCGTTCAACAATAAGACCGCTGAAGCTCTAGGGATGCCATGTTTTACGTTTTCCGGAAAGCTAGCAATCCATTTAATGCCTGATACGTTAAAACTTCCTCCCAACCAAGCGGGAAGTGCAATGATGCGATCTAAAGGCTGCTTTGGAAACCGAATGAAACTACTATTAGGATTCGCACTATCTTTGGTTTCGTGTGTTAAGTATGCTTTTTCAATAATTTGAACCAATTCATTCTGATTTTTCTCTAAAATATCTTTTACAGCCTGCCCTGTAAAAACCGAAAAACCCGGCATTTCAAATTTTGACTTGGGATTCAAAATCATATTCTGACCCCAAAACGTTCATTCACCCATGCCGAATTGTAGATTGATTCAGAATAGCTATTTCCCCGATCTGAACAAATAAAAGCAACTTTAGGACGTCTGCCTACAACTGGATTTTTTCCAAAATAATCTAAGATTGCCGAATAAACGCTACCTGTTGATCCCCCTGCAAAAATACCATGAGTTTTAAATAGAGAATGACAGCCGCGGATTCCTTCAATTTCGGGAACAATCATAACTTCATCAACCTTGGCTCTTTCCAACATTGGTGGCACCATGCTAGCGCCGATACCAGGAATGTGTCTCTTTTTAGGTTTACCGCCAAAAATAACGGAACCCTCTACATCTACAGCAATGATTCTAATTTTAGGAAAATTGTCTTTTAAACAACTGGAAACGCCCGCCAAAGAGGCGCCTGTGCTAATTCCCATAAATAAATAATCTAACTGCTCAAAGTGATTTGCTAACTCTTTTCCCACTCCGAAATAATGAGCATTATATCCTTCGATGTTTTCATATTGATTGGGCGTATAATAGTTTCTGTTTTCGCTGCAAAGTTTTTTCACTTTAGCAATACGAGTAAGCAAAAAACCGCCAGTCTCATCCCGCTCAACTACCTTTACAACATCGGTAGCCAGCACTCGAAGTAAAGATTCATTAGCTGCAGCAATGTTCGGATCAATTACTGCCACGAATCGAATTCCTAAACGATTGCAAATAACCGCCAATGCAATGGCAAAGTTTCCTGACGAAGATTCAA